>NZ_JBKJAD010000029.1:0-36592 GCF_048146105.1 Azonexus caeni | reverse complement strand
AGCGTTTTTTCTGCCGCCTCAAGCAATTCCGCCGACTGGCAACTCGCTATGAAAAACTGGCTACGCGCTTCAACGCATTCTTGCAACTTGCCTGCGCTTACATCTGGCTAATGTGAACACGCCCTAGGCCCTTCCCCAGAATTCGCAATCGGGCGCTCACTCCGTGCAACTGCGGCACAAGTAGAGTTTCATACGTTCACAGGCACAGGCAAGTGGTCTGCAAAGACGGAGCGCCTGATGTACTCACAAATCACTTGCCTTCAGGTGAATACTCGGTACTTACGCTTCTACCAACGGCACTTTGAGCGCAATGCGGCCTAACACCGCGGTCAAGGTTTTGTGGTTCAGGCGGTCTCTTCGATGCGTCGGAAATCGTCGCCGTAGTGCAATACCGCCCAGGCGAGCCGCAGGTTCTTGGCGGCAATGGCAACCGCCGCTTTCCAGTAGCCCCGTCGCTCGACCAGGTTTCTGGCCCAGCGACTGAAGCGATCCTGCTTGTCGCCCAGTCCGGCGAGAACGGCGCGGGCGCCCATGACGAGCAGACTGCGCAGGTAGGCGTCGCCCGCCTTGGTGATCCTGCCCAAGCGGGCTTTGCCGCCACTGCTGCATTGGCCGGGAACGAGCCCGGCCCAGGCGGCGAGTTGCCGACCGTTCTTGAAGTCGTGGCCGCCGCCCAGGCTGGCAACCAGGGCGCTGGCCGTGGTCGGGCCGATGCCGGGGAGTTGCATGAGTTGTCGGCTTCTGGCGTCCTGGCGGGCGGCCTGGGCAATGGCTTTGTCGTATTCCTCGATGCGTTCATTCAGGCGGTCGGCGTGAGCCAGCAGGTCACCGACACAGCGATTGGCCCAACCGGGGAGTGCTTCGAGATGGGCGCCAATTTCCCGGCGCAGGCGTTCGACTTTCTGCGGCAGGACGATGCCGAATTCGCCGATCAGGCCGCGCAAGCGGTTGTAGAGCGCGGTGCGTTCTTCGACAAAGCCTTGCCGGGTGCGGTGCAGGCAGAGGATGGCTTGTTGATCGACGCCCTTGACCGGCACGAAGCGCATGTTGGGCCGGGTGACGGCTTCGCAGATGGCGGCAGCGTCAGCCGCATCGTTCTTCCCGCGTTTGCCGCTCATCCGGTACGGCGCCACGAACTTCGGCGCCATCAGTTTGACAGTGTGGCCGTAGCGGCTGAATTCCCTTGCCCAGTGGTGCGCGCCGGAACAGGCTTCCATGCCGATCAGGCAGGGCGGCAGATGGGCAACCATTTCCAGCAGCTGGCTGCGAGCCACCCTGGGCTTGATGAAAACCGCTTTGCCGCTCTGGTCAACGCCATGCAAAGCGAATACATTCTTGGCGAGATCGATGCCGACGGTGACAATATCCATGGACTTCCCCTTTCGAGCGAATGATTTGGTGTGGAAACTCAATCATGGCAGCGACCGCTGCACGCGGCTTCCGCCGCTACCTCGGGACGGGGAAGTCCCTTTCATTCGTTAGCCACTCAAGCCATGCGCTTTCTCTACCCTTGTGATCCCTTCAACAAGAAGGAGCCCGACGAAACCTACGCTGAGGAGTTCTTAGCTGCTCAGGCTGCTGGCATTGCATGCTCGCTCTACTCGGCCGAGGATTTCGAGTCCGGTGAATTCAAGCCGCGTCCGGTCTTCGCTGATCAGGAAGAGGTCCTCTATCGCGGATGGATGTTAAGCCCGAGCGGCTATGAGAAATTGCTGGGGGCCATTGAGTGTAAAGGCGCTCGCGCGGTTACTTCCGTTACGCAATATCGCCTCTGTCATTACCTTCCTAAGTGGTATTCACTCTGCAAAGATCTCACTCCCGAAACCATCTTTGTAGAGAAGGGCGCAGACTATGCGGCCGCCGTTGCTGATCGCCATTGGCCCGCTTTCTTCGTCAAAGACTATGTGAAGTCGCTGACCACAAACCGGGGCTCGGTTGCGAACTCGGTCGGAGAAATCGCCGAGATCGTCTCGCTAATTGAGAAATACCGAGGCCAAGTGGAGGGTGGCGTCTGCATCAGGCAATTTGAGGATTTGGCGCCCGACACGGAGGAGCGCTATTTTGTGTTTCGAGGCAAACCTTATGCGCGCAACGGCGCTGTGCCCGAGATCGTTCAAACCGTTGCTCCGAGAATCAGTAGCCCGTTTTTCTCCGTTGATGTCGTACTTTCCACCGACGGCACACCGCGCCTCATCGAACTCGGGGATGGTCAAGTTTCCGACCGCAAACAGTGGCCCGCAAATCGGTTTCTGGAGATATTCCGTGGCTAATCGGGTAGCCAGAGGTTTCTCTCCCCCGGCCCCCACACCACCCACCGTGCGGGTCCGCAGTGGGCGGTTCAACGAGATGGCTCGCTCGACTAAGACGTGTAGCCCTGTGCCTTGCACCATAGTTGCTTGATGCTCGGCACGCCCTGGCGCTGAAGCCAGTCATTGTTCAACGCTTGTTGCATCGCCGGCGTGCGTGCCATGTGCCGGTAGCTCTTGCTGCTGACGCCATGCTGGATCGCCGTCTTCAGGCTGACGCCCAAGGCCAGCAGGTGGCTGATCTTCGTGCGCGGCCAGCGCCATTGTTTCCAATAGCACATCCGGATGCGCCTTCTCAGCCACTCGTCCAGTTCAGGGATCGGCCTGTGGTACTCGCGCCCAGCGGGCCTCGGGCGATCGGCGGAAGCAACAAGGTCATCATGGCGCAAAATCGGCGGCTTTGGTCATTGCCTCCCGAAAAACCGCTGCCCGGAACAGCCTGTTCAGTTCTCCCACAAACCCATTTCGACCATCTGCCGGGTGGCTTCCGGTGCCCAGCCGCGATTGGCGGCCGGGCTGGCCGGGCTTGGGTGGAGGATGCGGCCGAAGCGGAGCGGCAAGCCGGCCAGCGCGCTGGCGGCGCGTTTTTCCGCCCAGGCGCCGACGCCGATCACCCATTCCGCCTGCAGCGCTTCGACCATGCGCCGCAGGTGGGCGTCGCAGGCGTCCTGCAACGGCCCGGCTTCGGCGGCGGGCAGCTTGTCCGGGGTCAGGTTGCGGCCTTCGTCGAAGAAGACCAGCGGGCAGTAGTTGGCGACGAAATGTTCGGCAAAGAAGGCTTCCGGCGTGCCGAAGCGTTCGCGGAACAGGCCCCACAGGCGCTGGCCGCTGACTTCGCCGCGCTTGCAGGCAAAGCCGTCCACCGGCTTCTTGGGATTTTCCGGCAGCGGCTTGCCGACCGCGCCGGACAGGCCGAGCCAGTCGCGCACGGCGGCGATCTCGCCGAAGGGCACGCCGGTCTGCGCCATGCCGAACGGCCCCGGGTTCATGCCGAGGAAGACGATCCGTTTTTTGCTGTTGCCGAAACGTTCCAGATAGGCGCGATGCACGCTCCAGGCGTAGTCGAGCGGGTTGTAAACGTGGCTGACCGGCGCCGCGAAGCGCATCGCGTCGACGTCACGGGAAAGCGTCTGGGCGGCATCGACGAGGCGGGAGGCAATGGAAGTCATGAGCGGACGGGCAACGAGGAAAGGCCGCGATTATCGCAGAGGACAGCGCCCGGCCGAAGTGGCGCGCTGCCCTCCCTGCCGGCGCTGGACGCGCAAACGGCCGCGCGCGGCGTCAGCCCAGCTCGCGCAAATCCGCCACCGGCTGGCTACCGAATTTTTCGCTCAACAGGTAATCGACTACCGCGCGCGCGGCGCCTTGCGGCGTGCTCAGGCGGCCTTCGGCCTTGAGGGCGACGAACTTGTCCTTGAGCGGGAAGTCGGCTTCGGCGCTGGCGCGGATGCGGGTCTGCATGTCGGTATCGATGACGCCCGGGGCCAGCGCGCAGATGCGCAGCTTGGCGCGACCATCGGCGGCGACGCAGCGGGCGTGGTGGTCGAGCGCCGCCTTGCTGGCGCCGTAGATGCTCCAGCCCGGGTAGGGATGGCGGGCGGCACCGCTGGAGATGTGCAGGATGCGCAGTTCGCCGGCGTGTCGGCGGGCGAGCGCGGCGCTGAAGAGCAGCGGCGCGCTGACGTTGATGGCGATGGCGGCGGCGATCTCGCCCGGCGCCTGCGCGTCGAGCGCGGCCATCGGGCCGAGCACGCCGGCGTTGTTGATCAATAGCAGCGGCCCGTCGTCGGCGGCCAGGAAGTCGCCCAGCTGCTGACTGTCGAGCCAGGCGCGCAGCGCCGCATCGTCGGCGAGATCAAGCGCGGCCTCGCTCAAACGCCCCGGGTAAGCGGCGGCGAGCGCCGGATTGCCTTGGCGGGCGAGGCCGAGTAACGGAATGCCGCGGCCGAGCAGTTCGGCGGCTAAAGCGGCTCCCAGGCCGCGGCTGTGTCCGGTGAGGATGGCTTGCATGACGACTCTCCTGTTCGCGGTTTGCGCGCGGCCCGCCATCTTCGGCGGCGGGCCGCGCCGCGTCAATGCGTCGGTGCCTGCCTGCCGCCCCCGGTCAGCGGCACGCTACACTTCGGCGCCATCGCTGTGCCGGCCACGCAGGCTGGCGGATCGGCGATCGACGGCCCGAGGATGAGCGGCACCGTCTTCACCCGAAACCGCGCCATCGCCGGCGGCGTCGGCCAAGCAACCTGCGCCGAGCGCTCGCGTCCGCCATTCCAGCGCCGGCCAACCCCGGCACGAAGCCAGGCGAGCCAGGCCGGGATCGCCATTGACGACGTTCGGATGGCTGGCCATTTCCAGTAGCGGCAGATCGTTGCTCGAATCGGAATAGCAATGCACGCTCGCGAAATCCGCCAGCTTGAGCCCATGCCGCGCCAGCCAGACCCGGACCGCGTCCGGCTTGCGTTCGCCGTAGCTGATCTCGCCGACGATGCGGCCGTTCAGGCTGGCGTCTTCCACGCCGGCCTGCGGCGCGATGAGGGCAATCGGCATGAACAGCTCGGCGATGCCTTCGGCGAGGAAGCTGTGGGTTGCCGTGACGATCGCCAGCAAGTCGCCGCGTTCGCGATGCGCCGCAACGCTGGCCATGGCGTCCCGAGAAACGCGCGGCGCGATCACCTCGGCGACGAAGCGCTCGCGCCAGGGCAACCATTTCGCCAACGGCCGGCTGGCCAGCAACGAAAGATGAAAATCCAGGTAGGCGGCGATGTCCAGAATGCCCGCTTCGTAGCGCGCGTATTCCTCGGCCTGGCGGTGCAGGACGGTGGCGGGCAATTGCCCGGCTGCCACCAGGTAGGACAGCCAGAGGCTGTTGCTGTCTCCGTCGAGCAGCGTGTGATCAAGATCGAAAAGTGCCAGATGCATGTTTATCCGGCGCGCTCAGTCGATGAGCGCGCCGTTCTCGTCAAAGAAGGGAAAGGGACCGGCGAAATCGCCGACATTGGCGACATGGCTGACCAGCATGTCGTCCGCCCAGCGGTGCAGCATGAAGCCGGGCGGCTCCATGCGAAAAGCGCTGGGCGCCTGTTCGCGCAGGTCGAGTGCGACCTGGTGCGCGGTGCTCGGCGCGGTCAGCACCGCCCGCCCGCCGACCA
The DNA here is from genome assembly GCF_048146105.1 of Azonexus caeni. Classification (NCBI taxonomy): domain Bacteria; kingdom Pseudomonadati; phylum Pseudomonadota; class Betaproteobacteria; order Rhodocyclales; family Azonexaceae; genus Azonexus; species Azonexus caeni. The sequence continues at coordinate 31,140 of NZ_JBKJAD010000029.1, read as the reverse complement.
TTGCGTGGATCGTCCGGTGCAGGTGGCCGCACAGCACCCGCTGCACTTGCGGGTGTTGCGCCAGCAGCGCAGCGAAGGCCTGCCGGCCGCGCAGGCCGATGCGATCCATGTGGCCGATGCCGGTGGCGAACGGCGGATGGTGCATCAGGATCAGCGTCGGCGCTGCCGGGCGCGCGGCCAAGGTGCGCGCCAGCCAGGCGAGGCGCTCGGCACACAGTTCGCCGCCGCCCTGACCGGGAATCAGGGTATCGAGCCCGATAATGCGCAGCGGATGGTCGTCGACCGCGTAATGCAGGAAGCCGCTGGCCGGCAGATAGCCGCCGTCGGCGAAAGCCTGGCGCAGCGCGTCGCGCGCGTCGTGGTTGCCGGGAACGACCAGCAGCGGTTGCGCTAACGGCGCCAGGAGGGCGCGCAGGCGGGCGTATTCCTCGGCGTTGCCGAGATCGACGAGGTCGCCGGTGATGACCACCAGGTCGGGCTGCGGATCAAGCCGGCGCAAGGCGTCGACCGCAGCGGCCAGCATCGCCGCCGTATCGACCCGCCGGTAGGCCAGGCGGCCGGCGGTCTTGATGTGGGTATCGGTCAGTTGTGCGATGAGCATGTTTACAGAACCATCAGGCCGTGGGTTTCGACCGCCAGCGCGACCGGCTCGCCACGCCGGTACTCGCGCCGGGCCGGGGTTTCCAGGACCAGCGGCTGGGCTTCGCCGACTTCGACGAAGAGGCGGACGTGGTTGCCGCAGAAAAAGGCGGCGCCGACCGTCCCGTGCAGCGTCGCCGCCTCGCCGTCGGCAGCGATCCGCGTATCTTCGGGGCGAAAGAGGATTTCCTGCGCCCCGGCGGGCAGTGCCGGCCAGGCAACATAACCGCCGGCACAGTGGAAGACTTCGCCGTCGGCGTGGCCGCTCAGGCGGTTCATCGTGCCGATGAATTCGGCGACGTAGCGCGACGCCGGCTGCTGGTAGATCTCGCGCGGCGCACCGACCTGGGCGATGCGCCCGTGGTCCATGACGACGATGCGGTCGCCCAGCGCCATCGCTTCGGCCTGGTCGTGCGTGACGTAGATTGCCGTGATGCCCAGCTCGCGCAGCAGGCTGTCGATTTCGAAGCGCAGCACGTCGCGCAACTTGGCGTCGAGCGCGGTCAACGGCTCGTCGAGCAATAAAACGCGCGGCTGCACGGCCAGCGCCCGAGCCAGTGCGACACGCTGGCGCTGGCCGCCGGACAACTGGTCGATGCTGCGCTCGGCGAGGCGCTCGATGCGCATCAGGGCAAGCATTTCGCCGACCCGGGCACGCTGTTCGGCGGTCGACTGGCGGCGCAGGCGCAGACCGTAGGCGATGTTCTCGGCCACCGTCATGTTGGGAAACAGCGCGTATGACTGGAAGACCATGCCGACGTTGCGCTTTTCGATCGGCAAGGCGGTCACGTCGTCGGCGCCGAAACGGACGCGGCCGCCGACATCGGGCTGTTCCAGCCCGGCGATCAGGCGCAGCGTGGTGGTCTTGCCGCAGCCGGAGGGGCCGAGCAGGACGACGGTTTCGCCGGCGGCGATTTCCAGGTTGACGGCTTCCAGCGCGCGGGTGCCGTCGGCAAAGGTCTTGGCACAGTTTTCAAGGGCGATGGGAACGGTTTGCATCATGAAGCATTCTCGATAGTGTTGTCCGGCGCGGCGAACGACTGCCGGCGTGGCCGGGCGAGCGCCTGCAGGGTGAGCAGCAGCGGGGTGATGAGCAGGAAGAAGATCAGCGTGTAGGCGCTGCCGATCTCCAGACGCAGCGAGGCATAGGCATCGGCCAGGCCAACCGGCAGCGTCTTGGTGAATGGCGTGTGGAGCAGCCAGGTCATGTTGAATTCGCCGACCGACAGGGTCACCACCATCAACGCGCCGGCCAGGATGCCGTTGCGGCAGTTGGGCAGGACGATGTCGCGGAAACGCTGCCAGAAGCCGGCGCCGAGCGAGGCGGCGCCCTCTTCCAGCGTCGGCAGGTCGATGACGCTGAGGACGGCGAGCACCGAGCGGACCATGAAGGGCAGCGTGAACAGCACGTGACCGACCAGGATGAAAGCGGCCGAGGTACGAAAGCCGGCGAAGCCGCCGTAGGCGACGATCAGCCCGAGCGCCGTCGCCAGCCCCGGCACGGCGACCGGCAGCATCAGCAGTTCCTCGATGGCGCGCGCCAGGCGGCCGCGCGACCGGGCGAGCAGATAGGCCAGCGGCACGCCGAGCAGCAGCGTCAGCAGCAGGCAGGCAAGCGCCAGGCCGAACGACAGGAACAGCGTGTCGCGGTAACCGCCCCAGACTTCGAACACCCAGCGCAAGGTCAGCCCGCTTTGCAGGCCGACGAAGTAGTTGACCGTCAGCCCGGCAAGGATCGACATCACCACCGGCACGACGAGGAAGGCGCAGACCGCGAGCGTGAAGGCGAACTGCAGGCTGGTGAGGTATTTTCCGTTGTTCATGCCGCCTCCTCAGCCCGCCGCAGCGACGGTCGAGCCGGCCGCGCTGCGCGCCAGCGCCAGCGCCAGCCAGGCGATGGCGCCGAGCGAAAAACTCAGCGCCGCCGCCATCGCGATGTTGGCGGACAGGGTGAATTCGGTATAGATGACCATCGGCAGCACCTCGATCCGAGTCGCCAGCGTAAATGCCGTGCCGAAGGCGCCAACGGCGGTGGCGAAGCAGATCGCCCCCGACGAGACGAAGGCCGGCCGCAGCCCCGGCAGGATCACGTCGCGCACGACATGCCAGGGCGAGCCGCCGAGCGAACGCGCGGCCTCTTCGAGGCGCGGATCGAGCTTTTCGGCAGCGGCCATGATGGTCAGGATGGTGCGCGGAATCGAAAAATAGACGTAGCCCATGCACAGGCCGGCGAGCGAATAGGCGAACACCGGACGCTCGCCGCCGAAGAGGGCGAAGACCTCGCCGATCAAGCCCTGGCGACCGGCCAGCATGATCACCATGAAGCCGACGACGACGCCGGGAAAGGCCAGCGGCAGGGTCAGCGCCGACACCAGCAGGGCGCGCCCGGGAAAGGCATGGCGTTGCAGGAAGACGCCGGAGATGGCGCTGATCACCAGCGTCAGCAGGGTGGTCACGGCGGCCACGGCGAGCGTCGTCCACAGGGCGCGAAAGTAGTTCGCGTCGGTGACGATCGCCAGGTAGGCGCTCCAGCCAAGCTGGCCGCTGGCGCCGATGAAGAACAGGCGCAGCATCGGCAACAGGAAGAAGGCAGTGAAGAAGAGCGCCGCCGGGAGCAGCAGCAAGGCGCTCTGGCGACGGGAAATGGCGAGGGAATGGGACATGGGCAAGGGGCTGGAGCACGGGAACTGGCACACGGCGCCGGAGCGCCGCGTGCCGCGTCGATTACTTCACTTCGTTGCGATAACGCTCGATGATCGCCGCCTGGGCAGCCGCCAGCTTCTTCAGATCGACCGGCTTGGCGCGGGCGTACTCGCGCTCGGGCAGGAACCTGGCCTTGGCTGCGGCCGACAGCTTGTCGGCGAAGACCGGGCGCAGGTAGGCATCGCCCCACATCGCCTGGCTTTCGTCGGAGAGGACGAAATCGAGCATCTTGCGGCCGTTGACCGCATGCGGCCCGTTCTTGACCAGCCCCATGACATACGGGAAGACCAGCGTGCCTTCCTTGGGAATGACGAAGGCGACCGGCGCCATATCCTTGTACTGACCGCGATAGGCGTTGAAATCGTAGTCGAGCAGGATGGGAATCTCGCCGGAGATGACGCGGGCGTAGGACGTCTGCTTCGGCACGATCGGCTGGTTCTTCTGCAACTCCTTGAAGAAGCGGATCGCCGGATCGAGGTTGTCGTAGCTGCCGCCGAGCGCCAGGTTGATGGCCATGACGCCGAGCTGGCCGACCGCCGCCGAGGTCGGGTCGAGATAGCCGACCAGGCCCTTGTATTCCGGCTTGAGCAGGTCGCTCCAGCTTTGCGGCACCGGCTTGCCGCCGAGCGCGGCCTTGTTGACGAAGAGGCCGAGGGTGCCGGAATGGATTGTGAACCAGTGGCCTTCCGGGTCCTTCAGGCTGGCCGGAATCTTGTCCCAGCCCTTCGGCTTGTACGGGGTGAGCACGCCGGCATCGCGCGCCGGGTCGGCGGCGATGCCGCCGAGGTAGGTGACGTCCGCCACCGGGTTGGCCTTCTCGGCGATCAGCGCGGCGATAGCCTGGCCGGAGTTCTTGTTGTCCGGCGGCACGACGATGTCCAGGCGCTTGCGGATCGCCTTCAGTTGCGCGCCCCAGTCCGCCCATTCCGGCGGGCAGTTGTAGCAGACGGCGGTTTCCTCGGCGAAGGCGGCAGTGGCGCCAAACAGCGCGGCACCGCCGAGGACGACGGCGGCCAGGGTACGGGCAAAACGGGTTGGGATCATGAGCATTCTCCAGGGGTGAGGGAAACTTGCGAAAGGTTTGGGTTTTCCGCCGGCACCACCACGCGCACGCCGCCGGCGACGAGCATGGCGCGGATCGACGACGGCAGCGGACGGTCGCTGTAGACCGCCGTCGCATCGGTGATATGGCCACCGCGCACGGTGGCATCACGGGCAAACTTGCTGTGGTCGAGGACCAGGAAACGCTGGCGGCAATGGCGCATCAACGATTCACGCATGGCCACCTCGTCGAGGCTGAAATCGAGCAAGGTGCCATCCGGCGCCACGGCGCCGACGCCAAAAATGCCGATATCGACATTGAAGCGGGCAAAGAAGTCGTGCGCCTCGCCAGCCACCACGTCGAGGTCCAGGTTGCGCACCCGGCCACCGGCAACGATCAGTTCGCAGTCCGGGTTGTGCGCCAGCCGCATGGCGACATTCAGGTTGTTGGTCATCACCCGCAACTGCGGGTGATGCACCAGGGCCAGCGCGCACTGTTCGGGCGTCGTACCGATGCCGAAGAACAGCGAGGCGCGCGCCGGAACATCGCGCGCCACGAGTTGGGCAATCGCCCGCTTGGCAGCCAGATTGAGTTGCTGACGCGCCGGATAGGCCAGGTTCTCTCCCTGCTGCGGCAGTTCGACGCCACCGTGACGGCGGCGCAGCATGCCCTGATCGCTCAGCGCGTTGACGTCGCGCCGTATCGTCTGCGGCGTCACGGCAAACTCGCCGGCCAGCGACTCGATGGTCTGGAAACCTCGCTCGCGTACCACCTCGACGATCGCCCGGGCGCGTTGTTCCGCCTGCATGCCTGTCCTTTCCTGAATGGGATGTCTCGATTCCGCGCCTCGGCGCGTTCGTTCGAAATGCTAGGCGGCGCATATTTCAGGAAGATGGCGCTCAAATGAAACCTGAAACACTCATTCGAAAGCGCGGAACGAAAAGGGCAATTTCCCGATGAGCATGTTTTTGGCGGAGCGATCGCCTATCATCCCGTTTTCATGAATAGCCGCCCTTCTGCCATGCCATCCCGGCCTTCCCCCTGCGTCGCTCTGCCGAACGCGCGATGAAACTCCGTCACTGGCTGCTGATCGTCGCCGGCATTCCGGGCGGCCTGTTCGTCCCCTTGAGCTACGGGCTGTTCGCCGGCCTGGCGCTGCTCCTCGGCTACGTCGCCTGCCACCCGCCACGCTGGGCCGGGCTGCAACGCGCCTTCGCCTACCTGTTCGGCGGGCTGTGCACCGGCGCCGGGCTGCAGGTGCTGGCCGGCTACGGCGTGCGCGGGCATCTGCTGTCGATGATCATCGCCCCAGTCGTCCTCTGGCTGGCGACGGCGGTGATCTTCAGCCTGCTGCGGGATCGCTATTCGCTGACGTCTGCCCCGGGCTGCGGAGCCGTCACGCAACCCGCCAACTCGGGCAGCGGCTATGGCGGCCATCGCATCACCTGGCAATTCCACGACAACAGCAATGCCTGGTGGGACGAACCAAGCCACGGCGACCTAGTGTTTTCCAATCGCTGCGCATTTCAGAACGTCGGGCCGTCGGTGAAGATCGCCGACGACGGGCGCTACGCAGTGATGAGTTTGTCGTCGCGCAATGGCGGAACATTGCTGGTCGACTTCGAACGACACCTCGCCTACGCCCTGTCGGCGAGCGATCTGCCGTGGGAGATCGACGCCATCAACGACGGCCGGATCCATAGCACGGTTTCGTCGCTGAGCGGAACCGAACCGGTGAGCCTCGACATCGACCACCTGATCGCCGAGCAGCCGGCCATCCCGCTGGTCGAGGACGACGGCTGGTGGCTGCTCGACGACGCCCAGCGCGAACCGCTGCCGCGCCACGACGCGGTCAGCGTCGGCAGCAGCGGCGGCCGCCACACGCTGATCTTCGTTCCCGACCGGCGACCGTTGCGCGACAACCCTTTCCTGCGCTTCGACCCGCCGAGCTATGCGCTACTCGTCGACAGCTATCTGCTCGATATCGAAACGCGCCACACCAGTGCCTGCTGGATCGACAGCGCGGAACACGAAGGACGCTTCCTGGTCATCGGCGAGCGCCTCTTCGACCTGATGCCGGACGGCGTCTTCGCCCCCGCCGCCGCCCGCGAACTGCCGCTCACCAGCGCCGATGAATTCCCGCACGCCAGCCTGGGCGAGATGCGCGCCGGCGGCCCCGGCATGCTGCTCGCCGAAGTCGCCCTGTTGCAGCGCTCGGTCGCCCACGACCGCGCCGAAAGCTGCCAGGAATCGTCGACCTACCCCTGGGACGAAGAAGAGGTCGACTACCGGGATGCCGACGGCCAGCCGCAGCGCCGCATGCGCACCCGGATCGAGCGCCACGCGCTCTACCGCATCGACCTGGCAGCCTGCTTCAAGGGTGGCGAGCAGCGCCTGGCGACGGTGATCGAACTGAAGAACCGCGCCCATCCCGACTACCGCGCCGAACTTTTCCCCCTGCCCGGCTACGGCCCGGCCACGCCCTACGCCCCCTACCGCTGCGCGACTTCCTGCGGCGTCGATCCCGGCCCGGTGCTCGGCGAATTCATCTGGTCGCACTGCGGCCGCTACCTGGCGCTGGTTATCGCCGAGCCGCCGCCGGCGGTACCGGGGACGATCCGCATCGTCGACTTCGCTACCGCCACCTGGCGCGACCTGCCCGGCCACTACCCGCTCCCCGGCTTCCTCTGGTTCACCGCCGACGAACTCGATTTCACCTTCCTGCGCGGCATCTGCGAAACCCGCTACGAGGGCCCCGGAAACTTCACCGAGCGCTGCCTGCTGGTCGACGATCCGGCGCTGACCGAGACACCCCACGACCTGCTCTTCGCCGGCATCGCCGCGCGCCGCCAGGCGCTCGCCGCCGCCTGCCGCGACGCAGGCGGCCACGCCAGCGTCCTGCGCATCGTCCGCCACGGCATGCTGTTCGCGCCGGATTTCGCCCGGCCGGTCGAGCAGGGCAGCGAAGAAAACGCCTGATGGTGCAGACCGCCGACCGCTGGCGCCGTGCCCTCCGGCTCGCCGCCCGCCTCGCCATCCTCCCGGAGCTCGCCGCCGCCTATTACCGCGGCACCGCCCCGGGCCAGATCGGCGATTTCGTGATCATCATCCCGGGCATCGTCGTCCTCGCCGGGCTGCTTGCCTGTCTGGTCACCGCCGGCCTCTGGCGCCGCCTGCTGGCGGCACTGCTCCTCGCCGGCCTTGGCCTGCACGCCTGGCAACTCGGCGCCGACGAACACATCCGCGCCTTCAACGAATGCGTCGATCGCGGCGAAACGGTGCGCCAGGCGCTGGCCGACTACCGCGCCGCGCACGGCCGCTACCCGGCGGAACTCGCCCAGGCGCTGCCGGAAATCCCCTGCCGGCCGCGCTTCGCCAACAGCCTGCTGGACTACACGGCAAGCGCCGACACCTACACTCTGTACTTCGGCGACGCGCTGGTCAGCCATCGGGCGAGCGAGTCGAGCGAATTCGACGCCCACAAGTAGGCGCCATGCCGGCGCAATTGCCACCCGCCTATAGGCATGGCATATTCCGGCCGCGCCGCGCGCTCCTTGCAAAGGTTTCATGAAAAATCCCCCCGCCGTCAGCCTGCCTCTGAAGATTCTCTCCACCGGCCACGCCCTGCCGCCCAACCGGGTCGATTCCAGCGAACTCGACCGCCGCCTGGGCAGGAGACCGGGTTATGTCGAAAAGCGTTCGGGCATCGCCTGCCGCTACCACGCCAGTGCCGACGCCAGCCAGAGCGAACTCGCCGCGGCGGCGCTCAACGACGCGCTGCGCCGCGCCGACCTCGACCCGGCGTCGGTGGACCTGCTGCTCTACGCCTCGGCGATCGCCGTCCAGGCGCTGCCTTTCAGCGCCGCCCATGTCCTGCGCGCCAGCCGGCTGCCGGCCGGCACCGCCGCCTTCGACATCAACGCCAGTTGCGTCAGCTTCATCCAGGCGCTGCAGGTCGCCGGCGGGCTGCTCAACGGCGGCGCCTACCGGCGCATCGCCATCGTCTCCGCCGATCTCGCGTCGCGCGGCATCGACTGGGCCGACGAGGAATCGGCGCTGATCTTCGGCGACGGCGCCGCCTGCGCCATCGTCGAACGCGGCGACGGCAGCAGCGGGATCATCGCCGGCCTGCTCGAAACCTACCCGGAAGGCATCGAATACTGCGAGATCCGCGCCGGCGGTACCCGCCGCAACCCGCGCGCCGGCATCGCCGACAGCGATTTCCTGTTCCATATGGACGGCCGCCGCATCTTCCGCCAGGCCTCGGCGCTGATCGAGGATTTCTTCCGCCGCCTGCTGGCGCGCAGCGCGCTGCAACTGGCCGACCTGGCGACGGTGATCCCTCACCAGGCCAGCCACTTGTCGCTGGAACACATGCGCCGCCGGCTCGGGGTGCCGAATTCGGCGCTGATCGACATCTACCGCGAACGCGGCAACCAGGTCGCCGCGTCGATTCCCAGCGCGCTGCACGCGGCATTTTCGAGCGGCCGCCTGATCGCCGGCCGGCCGGCGCTGCTGATCGGCACCGCCGCCGGGCTGACGCTGAGCGGCCTCACCTTCCTGCCGTGAAATACCTGGTTACCGGCGCCACCAGCGGGCTCGGGCGCAACGCCGCCGAATGGCTGCTGGCGGCCGGTTTCAAGGTGCGCGCCAGCGGCCGCGATTTGCCGGCCGGCGCCGCACTGGCCGCCCGCGGCGCCGAATTCGTGCCGCTCGATCTGGCGCTGGCCTCTCCCGCCGAGTGCGCCGCGCTGCTCGACGGCATCGACGCGCTCTGGCACTGCGCCGCGCTGTCGGCGCCCTGGGGCGACCCGGCGGCGTTCCAGGCCGCCAACCTCGATGCCACCCGGAAACTTGCCGCGGCGGCCGGCGAACGCGGGCTACCGCGCTTCGTGCAGGTGTCTACGCCGTCGATCTATTTCGATTTCCAGCACCGCCACGAAGTCGGCGAGGAGTTCCGCGCCGCGCGCTTCGCCAACGCCTACGCCGCCAGCAAGTACGCCGCCGAGCAGGCGATCCGCGAACTCGCCGCCCGCCATCCCGCCACCCGCTACACGATGCTGCGCCCGCGCGCCCTGTTCGGCCCGCACGACCGCGTCATCCTGCCGCGCCTGCTGCGCCAGATCGAACGCGACGGCGGCGTCCTGCGCCTGCCGCGCGGCGGCGCTGCGGTACTCGACCTGACCTACGTCGGCAACGTCGTGCACGCGCTGCAGCTCGCCACCACCCAGCCGCAACTGCCGGCCGCCGCCGTCTACAACATCAGCAACCACCAGCCGGGCCGCCTGATCGACCTGCTCGACCGCCTGCTGCGCCAGGAAATGGGCCTCGCCTACCGCCTGCAGGCGCTGCCCTATCCGCTGCTGCACGGCGTCGCCGCCGGCATGGAGGCAGTCGCCGCCCTCACCCGGCGCGAGCCGCCGCTGACCCGCTACAGCGTCGGCGCGGTCAATTTCGACATGACCCTCGACAATCGCCGCGCCATCGCCGAACTCGGTTATCGCCCGATCGTCCCGCTGGCCGAGGGCATCCGCCGCACCGCCGCCTGGCAGCGCGGCAAGGAGGCGGTCGATGGCTGAGCTGACCACCTTCACCGTCGGCTACTGCACTCACCCGGCCGGCATGGCGCTGCGCGGCGCTGGCTGGCGGATCTGCCGCTTTCCCGCGCGCGCCTACCTGCTCGGCGTCGGCGGCCGCCACTGGCTGTGGGACACCGGCTACGCCGAGCATTTCCGCCAGCACACCAGCACCGGCATCTTCCGCCTCTACGCGGCGATCACGCCGGTGCATTTCGCCGCCCACGAGGCGCTGCTCGCGCAACTGAAAGACGTCGGCCTGACGCCGCGCGACATCAGCGGGCTGCTCCTCTCGCATTTCCACGGCGACCACATCGCCGGCCTCCACGACTTCGCCGCCACCCCGTGCCTCTGTTCGGGCGAAGGCTGGCAGCGCACGCGCGGCCTGCGCGGTTTCGGTGCGCTGCGCCGCGCTTTCGTGCCCGGGCTGATCCCGGCCGGCTTCGAGACGACGCTGCAATTCGTCGAAAGTTTTCCGCTGGTCCGCCTGCCGGCCGAACTGGCGCCCTTCGAATGGGCCTGGGCGCTGCCGGAGAGCCGCAACGAAATCCTGCTCGTCCCGCTACCGGGCCACGCCGCCGGCCAGATCGGCGCTTTCGTGCACACCGCCGACGGCTGGACCCTGCTCGCCAGCGACGCCGCCTGGGCGCCGCAGGGCTACCGCGAGCAGCGCGGCCCCGCCCGCCTCACCCACCTGCTGATGGACGACCGCGCCGCCTATTACGACACCCTGGCCCGCCTGCACGCGCTGCATCGCGGCGGCAAGGCGCGCATCCTGCTGTGCCACGAGGGGGAACTGTGAACGCCCTGCCGCTTCGCCAGTCCGCCCGAGCCGCCGCCAGCAGGTGTCAGCGCGAGGCCGCCGCATGATCGCGCTGACCACGCTCTGGCACTACCTGCGCACGCGGCGCCTGCAGTTTGCCGACCGTGCCGCGCTGCTCGCCCATCAGGACCGGCAGTTGCGGCGTTACGCGCGGCGCGTGCTGGTGCGCAGCCCCTATTTCGCGCGCTGCGCCGAACTGCCTTTCGCCGACTGGCCGACGATGGACAAGGCGCTGATGATGCAGCACTTCGACGCCATCAACACCGCCGGCCTCAAGCGCGATGAACTGCTGGCGGTGGCGCGGCGCAGCGAGGCCGAGCGCGACTTCACGCCGCGCGTCGGCCGCTACAGCGTCGGGCTGTCGTCCGGCACCTCCAGGCAGCGCGGGCTGTTCGTCGTCAGCCCGCGGGAGCAGGCGGCCTGGGCCGGCGTCATGCTGGCGCGCCTGCTGCCCGACGGGCTGACCGCCGGCGAGCGCGTCGCGCTCTTCCTGCGCGCCGACAACCACCTCTACCACAGCGTCGACAACCGCTGGTTGAGCCTCGCCTTTCACGACCTGTTCGCGCCTTTCGAAGCGCAATGCGCGCGCCTGCAGGCGGAGCGGCCAAGCATCGTCGTCGCGCCGGCGCAGGTGCTACGCGCGCTGGCGCTGGCGGTGCGCGACGGCAGCCTGCGCATCGCGCCCAAGCTGGTGATTTCGGTCGCCGAAGTGCTGGAGCCGGCCGACCGGGCGCTGCTCGGCGAGGTATTTCCGCGCGTCGGCGAGGTTTACCAGGCGACCGAGGGTTTCCTCGCCGCCACCTGCCCGCAGGGCACGCTGCACCTGAACGAGGAATTCCTGCGCATCGAACCGCAGTGGCTGGACGAACAGCGCTTCACGCCCTGGGTCACCGACTTCACGCGGCAGACCCAGCCTATCGTCCGCTACCGCCTCGACGACGTCCTGGTGCGCCGCGCCGAGCCCTGCCCCTGCGGCCGCGCCGGCCTGGCGCTGGCGGCGATCGAGGGGCGTTGCGACGACCAGTTGCTGCTGCCCGGCGCCGACGGGCAAGTCAAACCGGTGTTCGCCGACCTGTGCAGCCGCCTGATCGCCAACGCGCTGCCGCTGACCGCCGACTACCGGCTCGAACAGCACGGCGCCGACCGCCTGCAACTGACCGCCGATTGCCCCCTGCCCGACATCGAACGCTGCCGCGCCGCGCTGATCGCCGGTTTCGCCCGCCAGGGCGTCGCCGTCACCACTTTGCACTGGCAGCTCGCCAGCCAGCCGCTGCCCGCCGATTTCCGGCACAAGCGGCGGCGCATCCGGCGCCTCGCCTCATGACCAGCACTGCATTCCGGCTGCGCCAGATGCTCTTCGGCTGGGGCGGCGTCGGCCTTGTCTACAACCTCAGCGACCGCTTCCAGGGGCCGGGTCTGGTCCTCGAACCCGGCGTCATCGACCGCCTGATTCCCTACAGCCCGCACGCGGTCTGGCCCTACCTGTCGTTCTTCCTGATCGTCCCGCTCGCCTTCCTCAACTGCCCGGCCGAGCGCCTGCGCTGGCTGCGCAGCGCTTTCCAGGCGGCGGCGCTGGCCGCCGGCACGGTCTTCATGCTGTGGCCGACCACCCTCGCCTATCCCGACTATGCCGCCGCCGGCCTCAGCGGCACGCTGCTTGCCGGCCTGCTCGCCGTCGATTCGCCGCAGAACTGCTTTCCCTCGCTGCACATGGCGCTGACCACGCTCGCCATCCTCGCCCTGCACGATCCCCGGCGGCCGCTGCGCAACCTGCTGCTGTGGGCGTGGGGCGCGCTGATCGGCCTTTCCATCCTGCAGTTGCGCCGCCACCTCGCCATTGACCTGGCGGCCGGCGTCGCCCTCGGTTTTGCCGCCGCCTGGCTGTGCCGGCGCTGGCTCGCCCCCGCCACCCTGACGCTAGGAGCCCCGTCATGAGCGAACTCGCCTGGCCCATCGCCTGCATGCTGATCTTCGTTTTCGGTGAAGCAATCTTCCTGCAATTGAGCGGGCGCCAGCCGGTTAACTGGCGCGATGTCGTCTTCAACATCGATTCCGGCCACCTCATGCTGTGGCTCTTCCGCGGCCTCGAAATCACCTGCTACGGCTACGCCGCCGCGCACTGGAGCCTGGACCTGCTGGCCGCCTGGCCGCCCGCCGCGGTCTGGCTGTTCGCCTTGCTCGCCTGGGATTTCGGCTTCTACTGGCTGCACCGCCTGCACCACCAGTGGCCGCCGTTCTGGGCCGTACACCTGATCCACCACCAGGGGCGGCATTTCAACCTCTCGCTCGGCGTGCGCAATTCCTGGTATTCCTCGCTCACCTCGATTCCCTTCTTCCTGCTGCTGGCGCTGCTCGGCGTGCCGCTATCGGTGTTCGTCGCCGTCTCGATCCTGCATTACAGCGTGCAGTTCTACAACCACAACGCGCTGGTGCCGCGCCTGCGCTGGCTGGAAGCGATCCTGATCACGCCGGCGCTGCACCGCGTCCATCACGTGAACGAAGCGCGCTACTGCAACAGCAATTTCGGCGGCAGCTTCTCGTTCTGGGACCGCCTGTTCGGCAGCCTGGAACGCGAACTGCCGGCCGCCCCGTTCAGCTACGGCGTCGGTCGCGAAACGCCGCCGGAAAACCCCTTCTGGGCGAGCAACCTGCCTTTCCTGCGCCTCCTCGGCGGCAGCGCCGGCACCCCGCCGGCGGCCCGCTTCGCCTGCGCCGACTGGGCGATCGCCAGCGGCGCCCTGCTCCTGTTCGCGCTGGTCGTCGGCTATGTCGACCGCTACGGCTACGGTTACGGCGCCGTCGATGTCGCCCAGGTCGTGCTCTTCGCGCTGCTCGCCAGCGGCGCGGTGGTCCTTGGCGGCATGGCCGAAGGCCGGCGCTGGGCGCCGCTCGCCTGGCTGGCGCTCTGCCTTGCCCTGCCCGCCGCCTGGCTGGGCGGCCTGCGCTGGTTTGCCGGGTTCTGGCCGTGGCTGATGCTGCCGCTGGCCTTGCACGGGCTGGCGCTGGCGCTGGGCATTGGCCGCCGGTCGGCGGCTGCGGCATGAGGACGCTGCCGCCGCTCTGCTACGCCGCGCCCGACAGCAGCGGCGAGGTGGCTTTCGAACAGGCGCTGCAGGCGCGCGCCCGCAGCTACCTGGCGGCGCGCGGCGACCACCGCCACGCCGATGGCGCCCACCTGTGCAAGGCGGCGCTGCTCGCCGCCGCCTGCCTCGCCTGCTACCTGCTCAGCCTGACGGCCGGTACCGCCAGCGGCTTCGCCGGCGCCTACCTGGCGGCGATCGCCGTCTGCATGCTGCTCAACATCGACGTCAATCACGACGCCTCGCACAACGTCTTCCTGCGCAGCCGGCGCGGCAACCGCGTCGTCGGCCGGCTGGTCACGCTGCTGCTCGGCATCGACCCCGATTACTGGCGGGTGCGCCACGTCGATTTCCACCACCGTTACCCGAACATCGAGCACTACGACCTCGACACCGAGGAAAACGGCATCTTCCGCCAGACGCCCTTCCAGCGCTGGCGGCCGCACATGCGCCAGCAGCACCGCTACTGGCCGCTGATCGCCGCGCTGTCGCTGACCTGGATCGCCTGGGTGTTCGACTGGCGCGACCGCCTCGGCCGCACGCCGCTGCGCCAGCATGGGCTGCTGCCGGGAAGCGGCGGCTGGGCGCTGTTCCTTGCCTCCAAACTCGGCCACCTGCTGCTGGCGCTCGGCCTGCCGCTGGCCGCCGCCGACGCCCACGGCCTGGGCTGGCAACTGGCGCTGGCCTGCTACCTGGCGGCGCAGATGGCCGGCTCGCTGCTCCTCGTCTTCCTGCTCCTCGGCACCCACTGGGCACAGGCCGCCTTCTACCCGGCGCCGCCCGACGGCCGCCTGGCGCAAGGCTGGCACCGGCACAATTTCGCCACCGCCTGCGACTGGCTGCCGACGCCGCGCTGGCTGCAGTGGGGCATGGGCGGCCTCAACCTGCACCTCACCCACCACCTCTTCCCCGGCTGGCACCACCGCCACTACCCGGCGCTGGCGGACATCGTCGCCCGCACCGCCGCCGAACACGGCCTGCCCTACCGCTGCCTCGGCTACCGCCAATTGCTCGCCGGCCAGCGCCGCTTCCTGCGCGAAATGGGCCGCCAGCCACTCGGGGAAAGCGGATGAAGACGGCGCCGCCGCTGCATTTCGGGCGCGACGACCAGGCGCTGCGCGCCGCCCTCGACAGCGCCGCCGGCGCCTGGCTGGCCGCCCGCAACGACCACCGCGGCGCCGACGCCGGCATGATCGGCAAGCTGCTGCTGCTCGTCGCCGTCGCCGCCACCGCCTACGCCAGCGCGCTGACCCAGGCCACGGCCGCCGCCTTCGGCGTCGCCTACTTCATCTATGTCGCCGCCGCCATGCTGCTCGCCATCAACGTCGTGCACGACGCTTCGCACAACGCCTTCCTGCGCAGCGCCCGCGGCAACCGCTGGCTCAACCGCCTGGTCAGCCTGCCGCTCGGCCTCGACCCCGAATGCTGGCGGGTGCGCCACGTGATCTTTCACCACCCCCGCGTCAACGTGCAGGGCCACGACCTCGACATCGAGGAAAACGGCGTCCTGCGCCAGACCCCGCACCAGCGCTGGCGGCCCTTCATGCGCTGGCAACGCTGGTACTGGCCGCTGGTGGCGGCGATGACCTTCCCCGCCATCATCTGCTCCTTCGACTGGCTCGACCGCGCCGGCCGCACCCCGGTCGGCGCCCGCATGGCGACGCCGGGCTGGCGCGGCTGGGCCGGCTTCCTGCTGGCCAAGGCCGCCCACCTGACGCTGGGCATCGGCCTGCCGCTCTATTTCTGCGCCGGGCGGATCGCCCCCGCCACCATCCTGCTCGCCTATTTCCTCAGCCTGAGCGCCGCCTCGCTGCTCTTCGTGCTGCTCATCCTCGGCACCCACTGGGCCAAGGGCCGCTTCTTCGCCGCCCCGCCCGACGGCCGCTTCGCCCACGGGCGCTGGGAACACCAGTTCCTCACCACCTTCGACTGGCAGATCACCCCCAGCTGGCTCGGCTACTGGCTGGGCGGCATGAACCTGCACCTCACCCACCACCTCTTCCCCGACTGGAGCCACCGCCACTACCCAGCGCTGGCCAACCTCATCGCCCGCCTCGCCCCCGAACACGGCATCCCCTACCAACGCCCCGACCTGCGCGGTTTCCTGCGCGAACAACAGGCTTTTCTTGGACGGATGGGGGCGGGACCGGGGAAATAAGCGGCTGCAGGCTTGCCGGGCGACCGAGCCGTGCCTCAGCGCTGTGACCGGCCTCCTGCTGCTTTCTTTACTTTTCGGCTGCCGGCTCGTCCGGCCAGGGTCGGGCAGCCAGCTCGGCAATATCCGGCGCCACCGCGCTACCGTTCAACCTGGCATTGGCAATCTTCGCCCGGGCATCGAGGATGTCCCAGCGCGCCCGCTTGTGGTCGTCGCGCTGCAGCCAGGTCCGACGCATGAGATCGAGCCGGGTATTATCAAAGCTGTCCGAGGTCTCTGGCAGACCGTGGTAAATCGCCAGTGCCCCGGTCACCGCTTCGTATTGCTCTCGCTCGAAATACATCATCGCCAGACCAAGCCAGGGGTCCCGCATCGGACTATCGAATAGGTAGGCGCTACGCAGACTGTGGGCAAACGCGCGCTCGACCTGCGCCAAGGCCTGCTGATAGGCCTGCGTCTCCGGCGCTTGCGACGATTGCCCTTTTGCCTGCGCCCGCAATGGCGTCAGCTTTATCGCGGAGAAAAAGGCTTGTTCCGACGCGAGGCCTTGCTCATACGGATTCAGTTCGTAGAGCGCTTGCCGCACTTGCTCACGCTGCTTCATGGCATCACTGCCTGGCTTCGTCACGAGCCAGTAATAGTCACTCTGAAGCTCGGATTGGCGCTTCCTGTCCGGATAAGTCAGACTGAGTTCAACCGGCGCCTTGAGCTCGAGCCTTCTCATCTGCTCGCGAAATGGCAAGCCTTCGCCTTTCAATGCCAGCTCGCCGGCCCGGCGCAATTCGCGTTCCCATTCGTCGTCACCCCATAGTTCTCTTGCAACATCGCCTGCGCTGACTATTGTAACTACCGTCTCATCCTGCTTTGGCGTGGCGACCTCCGGCACGGATGCTGACGGCAGCAAGGATGATGACGGCGGCAATTCAGACTTGGAGGCAAATACCATCACAATCACAAAGATCACGATGATGAGCAGCAACACACTCAACCCCCTGCTAGTGCCAAGAACATTGACGCTAGCCGGGGGAGCCACGGGCGGTAGCTGGCTGACCAGAAATTGTGGCGACACGACATACGGCGGGGATGGCTGCGGCTTTGCCACGGGCTGGGGACGACGCTTGGCCGACTTCTCGATATGTCCCTGACGAACGCAGGCCGCGCAAACCAGGCCGGCAAAGTGCTGGTGTTCGGGATTGCGTTTGCAGACCACGAGCTTGCCAGCACTCCGGCGAGCGTAATCCTTGAGCACGCTCGCCCACTGCGCGGACGTGGGACGGACGCGGCCATCGCGCGAGCCCAGGGCGAGATCGAACATCTGGCGCAATTCGACAGGCAGCAGGGTATGCGTGCTCGACGGGACGGGCGCAATCCGCTTGTGCGCCGCCTGCCCGTAGGCATAAAAACGGCCGGCGATGCGCCCCGGCAGGTCGGTCGGCACGCGGTCGCCCTGCGGCCGGCCTGCGAAGGGATGCAGCCCGAAATTGAGCAACTGGAAGATAACGACGGCCAGCGCAAAACGGTCCTGCCGTTCTTCGCCGTCGTTGCTGACCTGGCCGGATTGAAACTCGGGCGCCAGATATTCGGGCGTGAACTGCGTGGCGTGGAAGCGATCCGTGGGGGTGTGCACGCTCAGGCCATCGCAATCGAGCAGCGCCATGTACAACCTCTCCCGGTAGAAACGCAGGTTCACCGGTTTCAGATCGACCACATAGTGATGCTGGGCATGCAGTTCGGCGATCACGGCAGCGAGATTGGCGGCCAGGGTGATTTTGGCGCCCAGGCCGGTGGGCAGACCGTGGGCACGCGCCTGCTTCTCCTGCAGCACCAGTTCGAGTTCACTGGTGGCAGCGATGTCGATGGCCGGCATCAGGAAACCACAGAACTGCCCGTTGCGTTCGTGCAACGTGGTACTTGGCCAGGCCATCTGGACATAGCGCTGACCGCCCTCGACGATATCGGGCAACTTGGGCCGCGTAGCGATCAGCGCCGCGAGCTTGCGCTCGCTCGCGGAACGATCAAAACCCGGGTGGTAGATCTTGGCGACCTCGGTCGGTGCTTCCGGCAACAGATAGATGCTGCCGGCACCGCCGCTCTTGAGGTGCTTGCCCAGCGTCAGCCGGCGGCCGTCACCGGCAAGGACAGTTTGAGCGCTGCGCCGTGCCGCCGTCATGCGTAGGCAAGCAGCAGGGTTTTGTCGTCCGGGGTGATACGGTCGGTGCGCGCATCACTCAGCGTCCGCGCCAGGGCCGCACTGCCGCTGGTTTCGTCGGTGGCCAGCAGGAACTTCTCGACCGGGGTGATGAAAGGGGCAAACAAGGTCTGGTTGCCCTTGCCCATCACGAAGCTGGCAGCGCCGTCGCTCATCAGGGCCAGACGCTGCGGCGCCACGATGCGCAGCAGGCGCAGGTGGCGCGCCCAGTCCTCGCCGGTGATGAAGTAGGTTTCGTTGGCGTACTCGCCGTTCTCGGGCTGCGAGACGGTGCTCCCGGCGTCGCACGCGTCGGCGACACCGACACCATCGCCGACATGGAAAAACCAGCCGCCGGCCGGCGTAGTCACGACACCGACCAAGGTGGTGGCGAAATCGGCCAGCGGCGATTCGGCAGCCTGCGCATGCCTGACCAGTTGGGCACGAACCTCGCTCAGCAGCTCACGCAGCCAGCCGTAAGCCTCTTCCACCGTCTCCGGCCAGGGCTTGCTGCCGCTGGCCCTGGCGCTGAGCAGATGGCTGGCCACTTCGTTGACCACCGCGGCAGATACCACTGCGGCCCCGACATGACTGGAAGCAGCCGAACCGGCGCCATCACAGACGGCAGCTACCAGTGCATCGCCCACCACCTGGAAGGCATAGGCATCCTGGCAGGGCAAGCCTGCCTGGACATGCGAAGACCCGACCGCCGCTGCGGCAAAAACGCGCCAGACCATCGACCGCCGATCAGACGGGGGCGCTGGACCAGGCGTCGGTCGCCGGCAATTGGGCCTGACCGCCGGGACGCGACTGCGAAACGACCTTCATGCTGGCGCTGAGCCAGAGGAAAAGTTCGTTGAAACGTAGCCCGGTCAGGCGCTTGACCCCGGCGCTTCCCTTGACGGTGAATTCTGCGAGCGTCTCGCTCTGCGCGCCTTCGCCGACAGCGATCGGGAAAATGGCGAGCTTGTTGCCCTGTTCCGCACTCCGGGCACGCTGTGCGCTGGCCTGCCAATCGTCGGTAGGCGAACCATCGGACATCAGGAACATCCAGGGACGGGTATAGGGAATGCCAGCCTGCTTGAAGCGCTGCTTTTCTTCCTCGATCTTGGCCAATGCCAGATCGACCGCCTGGCCGGTAGGGGTGGTGCCATTCGCTGCCAGCGTCGGCGCGCTGAAATCCATTGCATCATGCCAGTCGGCAGCAATCTCGGCGCTGTCATTGCCGCCGTAGCAAATCACCAGTACCCGCACCCGCTTGGCGGCAATGGCGTCACTCTTGAGCTCCTGCTCCAGCAACGCCAGCCCCGCGTTGAGTTGTTGAATTGGCTCGCCCCCCATGCTGCCGGAGCTGTCGAGCACGAGGACAAGCGGAGTGCGCTGTTCGGTGTTATCCACCAGCGCTACGTCGGGAATGGTGATATCGGTCATGGTGATTGAAAACCCTGCGACAAGGAAAATGTGGATTCAACAAAGCCGGGGAGTATCGGTTCCCCATATGTCATATGTCAAACGAAACCCCGGTCATTCCCTCGTGGCACTTCCCTCGACAGTTACTTGCTTGGGCACCACGGGGCGGTCCAGCGACACCAAACTGCCATCCTGCCGTGCCCCACTGCCTGCTATGGCACATCCCCCGAGCAGGATCAGCATCAACAGCAATTGCAGGATTCTCATCCGTACCATTTCAGTCTGCACCGCAACGGCGGCAGATCGCCTCGACATGGATGGCGGTCGTGTTCAGGAAGGGGATGTCGGTGTCGCCGTCGTGCAGGAGCAGCGGGAGTTCGGTGCAGCCGAGGATGATGGCGTCGAGCTGGTGGCGCGCCTGCAGGGCGCGGATGATGGCGAGGAATTCCTGCCGGGTCGTATCGTTGAAGATGCCGTGTTCGATTTCGTTGACCAAGCGAGCGTGGATGCGCTGCTGTTCTTCGGGTTCGGGAACGAAGATGGCGAGGCCGTCGCCGGCGAAGAAGCCGGCTTGCATGGTGAAGGCGGTTCCGAGCAGGCCGAGGCGCCGGTAACCGGCGGCGCGGGCGGCGGCGAGCGTGGCGTCGACGATGCTGAGCAGCGGGATCGGCGACCGGGCCTGCACCTGGTCGAACACGACATGCGGCGTGTTGGCGGAGAGGACGGCGAAATCGGCGCCGGCCGCGTGCAGCGCGCGGACCTTGCCGGCCAGCCAGGCGGCGAGCGCTTCCCGGTCGCCGGCCTCGACCATGGCGAAGAGGCGGGTGATGTCGACGCTGACGATGACGATTTCCGGTACGGCCAGGCTCTGGTTGCGGGCGTGGAAGTGGTCAACGATGCGCTTGTAGTAGTCGATCGTCGCTTCCGGCCCGAGGCCGCCGATGATGCCGATGGTTTGCACGTTTCTTCCTTCGCGTTTTCGGGAATTCCGTCGGGATTGTAGCGACAAACCCGACGTCATTGCCCGCCGGCGGCCGCCGCAAAAAAAACCGAAACTGGATTGAACCTTTTCCCTGTCCCACCGACAAAACGCGGTCCAGCGCGGCTTGCATGCGCCGGCCAGGGGATTTCACCAACAACAGGGAATGGGGTTCATGTCCAACATCACGAATTACAACGACAAGGTCGTCCGGCAGTTTGCGGTGATGACCGTCATCTGGGGCATCGTCGGCATGCTGGTCGGCGTTGTCATCGCCGCGCAACTGGTCTGGCCGGAATTGAACGTGGCGCCGTATTTCCACTTTGGCCGCCTGCGCCCGCTGCATACCAACGCGGTGATCTTCGCCTTTGGCGGTTGCGCGCTGTTCGCCACGTCGTATTACGTGGTCCAGCGCACCTGCCACACCCGGCTGTGGGGCGGGCCGCTGATCCCGTTCACTTTCTGGGGTTGGCAACTGGCGATCGTCCTGGCGGCGATCACGCTGCCGCTCGGCATCACCAGCAGCAAGGAGTACGCGGAACTGGAGTGGCCGATCGACATTCTCATCGCGCTGGTCTGGGTGGCTTATGCGGTGGTCTTCTTCGGCACCATCGCCCGCCGCACGGTCGGCCACATCTACGTGGCGAACTGGTTCTACGGCGCCTTCATCATCGCCGTCGCGCTGCTGCACATCGTCAACAGCGCCGCCGTGCCGGTGTCGCTGACCAAGTCCTACTCGCTGTACGCCGGCGCGCAGGATGCGATGGTGCAGTGGTGGTACGGCCACAACGCGGTCGGCTTCTTCCTGACCGCCGGCTTCCTCGGCATGATGTACTACTTCGTGCCCAAGCAGGCCGGGCGCCCGGTCTATTCCTACCGGCTGTCGATCGTGCACTTCTGGGCGCTGATCTTCACCTACATGTGGGCCGGCCCGCACCACCTGCACTACACCGCGCTGCCGGACTGGACGCAATCGGTCGGCATGGTCTTCTCGCTGATCCTGCTGGCGCCGTCGTGGGGCGGCATGATCAACGGCATCATGACGCTGTCGGGCGCCTGGCACAAACTGCGCGATGATCCGATCCTGAAGTTCCTGGTCACCTCGCTGTCGTTCTACGGGATGTCCACCTTCGAAGGGCCGATGATGGCGATCAAGTCGGTCAACGCGCTCTCGCACTACACCGACTGGACCATCGGCCACGTCCATTCCGGGGCGCTGGGCTGGGTGGCGATGGTGTCGATCGGCTCGATCTACTTCCTGCTGCCGCGCCTCTTCGGGCGCCGCGAGATGTACGCACCGGGCCTGGTCACCGTGCATTTCTGGCTGGCGACCATCGGCACCGTGCTCTACATCGCCGCGATGTGGATCGCCGGCGTCATGCAGGGCTTGATGTGGCGCGCCATCAACGCCGACGGCACGCTCGCCTACAGCTTCGTCGAAGGCGTCAAGGGCTCCTACCCGTTCTGGGCAATCCGCTGGTTGGGCGGTGTGTTCTTCCTCGCTGGCATGCTGCTGATGGCCTGGAACATGTTCCGCACCATCGCCGCCGGCAAGATCGAGTCGGTGGCGGTGATTCCGGCCGCCCAGCACTGAGGACGGCGATGAGCTTCGACCTGCTGCTGCCGGCTTACACCCTGCTCGCCTTCTTCGGCTTCCTGGCGATCTGCGCCTGGGCCTGCGACGGCGCTCGCGACGGCGATTTCTCGGCCGCCGCGGCCTTGCCCTTCAACGACCCGGAAGCCGAAGCGGAGCGGCGTCGGGCATTGCTCACCGGCCGCTGAGCCGGAATGCAAACGGGGGCCGCGGCCCCCGTTGTCGATTGCGGATCAGCGCGCCCCGCCGTACTCCTCGGCCAGGCAGTCGTAATGCGCGTGCGCCTCGCGCTCGAGTAGCGCGGCGGCCTGCCATTCGCGCATCGCCGGGTGGTCGAGCAGGGTTTCCTGCCAAGCGGCGGCGACCGGCGGCAGCGCCACGTTGTAGACGGTGAAGCGACAGGCGACCGGCGCGAACATCGCGTCGGCGATCGAGAAATCGCCGAACAGCCAGGGGCCTTCGCCGATGGCGAAGTATTCGCGCGCTTCTTCCCAGATTTCGACGATGCGGTCGATGTCGCGCTGCACTTCCGGTGTCGCCGGCTTGCCCTTGAGGCGCAGCTTGAGGTTCATCGGCATCGCCTGGCGCAGGTTCATGAAACCCGCGTGCATTTCGGCGCAGACGCTGCGCGCGCGGGCGCGTGCCCGAGCGTCGGCCGGCCACATGCGCGGTTCGCGCTCGGCCAGATATTCGGCGATGGCCAGGCTGTCCCAGACCTGGAAGCCGTCGTCGTGCAGGGCCGGGACGCGGGCGTTGCCGGCGATCGGCTTGAGCAAGGGGTTGTAGTCGCGGCCGGCGACCGACACCAGGTGCTCGGCGAAGGGAATGGAAAAATGCTTGAGCAGCAGCCAGGCGCGCAGCGACCAGGACGAGTAGTTCTTGTTGCCGATGTAGAGGTCGTACATGGGGGTTTCCTTTCGGGAGATGCCAGTGCCTTGGCGATCGCCGCCAATGATAAGGGCATGAATGGCGATAAACCAAGGGCGGCACGAAACTGCGTTTGCCGGGATCAAATTTATTTTTGCTGCAGTGCACAATTTTGCCTGCATAGCGGATATACTGAAGCTGAATCTCACCACCAACCCGTTTTCCAGGAGACAGCAATGTCCATCACCCCCGAGCAATTCGCCGCCGCCAACAAGGCCACCGTTGATTCCCTGCTGTCCGTTGCCAATACGGCACTGGCTTCCGCCGAGCGCATCGCCGCGCTCAACCTGAACACCGCCCGTGCCGCCCTGGAAGACAGCGCAGCCGGCGTCAAGACGGTGCTCGAAGCCAAGGACCCGCAAGCCGCTCTGGCCGCCCAGAAGGCGCTGGCCCAGCCGGCGATCGAGAAGGCTGTCGCCTACTCGCGCTCGGTCTACGAAATCTCCACCCAGACCCAGCAAGAACTGGCCAAGATGGTCGAAACCCAGTTCAGCGAATTCCAGAAGTCGATCGGCAACATGGTCGACCTGGCCGCCAAGTCCGCCCCGGCCGGTTCCGAAGGTGCCGTTGCCGCCGTGCAAAGCGCCATCGCCGCTGCCAACTCGGCCTTCGGCAACATGAACGCGATGGCCAAGCAATTCGCCGACGTCGCCCAGAAGAACATCGCCGCCGCGATGAAGCAAGGCAAGTAAGCCAGAAACTTCCGGCGCGAAAAGCCCCGCGCGACCCGCGGGGCTTTTTTTCCACCGGCTTTTTCCACCCGAACAGGAAACCCCATGTCCGAATCCGGCCAGGATCCCGAACTCGACCGCCTGCTGCACGCTGCGCTGGGCGGCATGACGCCGCAGGAAGCCTTGATCGCCGCTTCGCGCGCCGACGCCGAGAACGTCGAAGAGAAAGCCGCAGCGATCGCCAGGAATCGCGAACGCGCGCTGAAACTGCTCGCCGCACTGGAAAAATCGCTCGGCTGAACGAGCGCTGCGTACCCTACGCAATCTGACGTATTTGCCGGCCGGGCCGGCCTCCTTAATCTGACGTTGCACCGCAGCAAACGGTTTTCCGAATCGTTCAACCCATCAGATCCAGGAGCACTCATGAGCACTCGTCGCAATTTCATCAAGGCCACCGTCCTGGCCGCCGCCCTCTCCTCCATCGGCATGACGGCGTACGCCGCCGACACGATCAAGGTCGGCATCCTGCACTCGCTGTCCGGCACCATGGCGATTTCCGAAACGGCGCTCAAGGAAACTGCGCTGATGACCATCGCGGAGATCAACGCCAAGGGTGGCGTGATGGGCAAGAAGCTCGAACCGGTCGTCGTCGATCCCGCCTCCAACTGGCCGCTGTTCGCCGAAAAGGCCCGCCAGCTGCTGACCCAGGACAAGGTCGCCGTCACCTTCGGCTGCTGGACCTCGGTGTCGCGCAAGTCGGTCCTGCCGGTCTACAAGGAACTGAACGGCCTGCTCTTCTACCCGGTCCAGTACGAGGGCGAAGAACTCGAGAAGAACGTCTTCTACACCGGCGCCGCGCCCAACCAGCAAGCCATCCCGGCCGTCGAATACCTGATGTCCAAGGACGGCGGCGAAGCCAAGCGCTTCGTGCTGCTCGGCACCGACTACGTCTATCCGCGCACCACCAACAAGATCCTGCGTGCCTTCCTGAAGTCGAAGGGCGTCGCCGAAGCCGACATCATGGAAGAGTACACCCCGTTCGGTCATAGCGATTACCAGACCATCATCGCCAAGATCAAGAAGTTCGCTTCCGAAGGCAAGAAGACCGCCGTCGTGTCGACCATCAACGGCGACTCCAACGTGCCCTTCTACAAGGAACTGGGTAACGCCGGTCTCAAGGCCACCGACGTGCCGGTCGTCGCCTTCTCGGTCGGCGAAGAAGAACTGCGCGGCGTCGATACCAAGCCGCTGGTCGGCCACCTGGCTGCCTGGAACTACTTCCAGTCGCTGAAGAACCCGGAAAACGCCAAGTTCATCAAGATGTACAAGGACTGGGCCGCCAAGCAGAAGCTGCCGAACGCCTCCACCGTCGTCACCAACGACCCGATGGAAGCCACCTACATCGGCATCCACATGTGGGCGCAGGCGGTCGAGAAGGCCAAGTCCACCGACACCGACAAGGTCATCGCCGCCATGGCCGGCCAGTCGTTCAAGGCGCCGTCCGGCTTCACGGTGAAGATGGACGAGAAGAACCACCACCTGCACAAGCCGGTGTTCATCGGCGAAGTGAAGGCCGACGGCCAGTTCAACGTGGTCTGGAAGACCAAGGGCCCGGTCCGCGCCGCCCCGTGGTCGCCCTACATCCCGGGCAACGACAAGAAGAAGGACGTGCCGGAAGGCAAGTAAGCCAGCTTTTCCTGGACGAAGAACAAACGGGGCCGCGGCCCCGTTTTTCGCATTCAGGCGGCGGCGAAACGCTCGCGCAGCCAGTCGCCGATGGCGGCGATTTCCTCGAAGCAGACCTCGTGCGCCATCGGATATTCCCGCCAACCGACCGCGTAACCGGCGGCCTGCAGGAAATCCCGCGCCTGGCGCCCAAGCGCCGGCGCCACCACGTCATCGTCGTCGCCGTGCGCGGCGAACACCGGAATGCCGCGATTGGCTTCTGTCGCCTCGCGCTCGACCAGCCCCGGCGACGGCAGGTAAGTAGACAGCGCGATCACCCCGCCCAGCGCCTGCGGATGCGTCAGCGCCGTCGTGTAGGCAACCGCCCCACCCTGCGAGAAACCGGCCAGGAAAACCCGCGCCGCTGGGATGCCACGCTCGCCCTCGCGCCCGATCAGGCGGCGCAGCGCCGCCCGCGAACGCAACAGGCCAGCCTCGTCGATGCGCCGCTCGCCCGGCGTCAGCGACAGGATGTCGTACCACGCCGGCATCGCCCAGCCGCCGTTGCAGGTCACCGGCATCACCGGCGCGTGCGGGAAGACGAAACGCACTCCGGGCGATTCCGCCAGGCCGAGCGCCGGCACCACCGGCACGAAGTCCGAACCATCGGCACCCAGGCCATGCAGCCAGATCACCGCGAACTGCGGGTTGCTGCCATGTTCGATTTCAATTGCCGGCAAGTATTCGTTCATTTTCGCTGCTCCTCTGTCCTGACTTGCGTTTTACCCGGAAATACCGGGCTGCACCAGGGTCAAGCAAAGAGAATTTCAAGCACTTTGAGGGCTGCCACCGCCACTGAGCAGGCGAAGCAATTTTCCGAAAACGGCCAATTATCGTTGAAGCGAACGATGCCGCCGAACGCGGATTATCGCTGTCCAGCGTGATTTGCATTTTCTTATTGGCGTTTGGCACGTGCATTCCATTCGTCCACTTGCTTCCAGTGCTCTTGCCAAACTTTCTGGGTTTCAGCGACGACCTCAGCACCGACCCTTGCACACTCATGGAGTGCGCCTGATGGCCCATCTTTGTGGAACACTTTTATTGCGTCATCTTTAGCCCCGCCGAGCTTTTTGGGAGGGAGACCCCGAACACATATTCGCCAAAGGTCGAAACTGAACTGGTCACGCGAAGGAACGATTCGCCACTGGGCCAAAAGTCCATCGTTAGTCCAGACCGTCGTTGAAATTGTGGAATATCTCTTTATCCACGCTTCGGCCGCTTGCTCATCATCGAAGTGGATTTGCCCCTCTTCAACCACGGTCCGCGAAATACCTTTACAAGCACGAAACTTGTCGCGGAGAGCATCTATCGGTCCAAACCGGCCCGCTGGATCATAGGCACCGAGACTACCGTACCAGCGCGAGCGACGCGCAAACATGCTAGATGACAGCGAACAGCCATCCCACTCATAGGTCCGTTCCAAACCTTTCCCGGCATGAACCAAGACCTTCCCAACGGGCGTATCCAATTCGAGCCTGGCATAGTCACGCAACACCAACTCTGGCGCGGGGAGCGTTGCTGCTTGCACTTCGATTGAGCCATAAACGACCAAGGCCATGACAGAAAGTATGCGAAGTAGACTCATCATTTTCATACCAAACGAATAACCGGAGCTTGTGCTGATATTGAAATGTAACAGCCAAGCCCCCGCTTGGCCGATTTCAGCCATCCACCAGAAAAAATCAGCGGATAACATTGGCAGAAATCACGCTTCAGTTTGCCGCCAGACCCGCATGCGGGCATAGTTGAGGGGCTTGAATCTGCGCCCGGCGCCTTGAAAAGCTTCCGCGACCGCGCGGCGATGCCGCTGCCGTCGTCCTCCGACGCTTTTCGAAAGACTCCGCCATGGACCATCCCGACCAGTTGCGCTGGAAACAAAACTGGCGCGCCAACCGGATCGACTTTCACCTCGACCATGTCCACCCCCTGCTCCAGCGCTGCTGGGCCGAGGTCGGCGTCGCGCCGGCGGCGCGCGTCTTCGTGCCGCTTTGCGGCAAGAGCCTCGACCTGATGTGGTTGCACGGCCAGGGGCATGACATCGTTGGCGTCGAACTGAGTACGGTGGCGGTCAACGCCTTTTTCCGGGAAAGCCGCTTGCGCCCGCAACGCAGCGCGCACGGCGCGCTGGAATGCTGGGCGCAGGAACGGCTGACCATCCACTGCGGCGATTTCTTCGCCCTGCGTCGGGAAGACCTGGCCGGGGTCAGCGCAGTTTACGATCGCGCCGCGCTGACCGCGCTACCGGAAGCCCTGCGCCCCGCTTACGTCGCCCACCTGCGGGCGATCCTGCCCGACGACTGCCGCATTCTGCTGCTGACGGTCGAAGATCTCGATGACGGGGAAAGCGAAGCCGATGCCAGCGGCAGTTCGGCGGAAGTGGAAGGTCTGTACGCGGCGCATTTCCGCGTCAGACTGCTGCATGTCGAGCATTGTGCCGCGCTGCTGGCCGGAAACGGCACGATCAGCGAGCCGCGCTCGGTGCATAAGGCGTATTTGCTGGGCGGGGACGAAAGCGCGCCGCCAGTGCCGATCAGCGATTGACGACGGCGAAGCGGGTCAGATGATCGGGGGAAATGCCGGCGAGTTCGCCGACCACGTGGCTGATGCCGTCGCCGACCAGCCACCAGGCGTTGCCATAGGGTAATGCGGTGATGCGTGCAGCGGCCAGCAGATGCAAGGCTTCGTGCCGGCGATTTTCAATATTCATGGGTGTGGCCACAAGGCCTCCTGTCTCAATAAAACAAACCCCCGGCGATGCCGGGGTTGCAGTGCCAGCGGGCCGACCAGCGGCCCCGCCGGTATCAGGCAGCGCGGATGTTGCCGGCCTGCTTGCCCTTCTGACCGGTCGTCACGTCGAAGCTGACGCGCTGACCTTCGGCGAGGGTGCGGAAACCCTGGCCCTGAATGGCGGAAAAATGAGCGAAAAGGTCTTCGCCGCCCTCATCGGGGGTGATGAAGCCGAAACCCTTGGAATCGTTGAACCACTTGACGGTGCCGTTGGCCATGTCTGTTATCTCCGGTAAAAAATGAATCGGGGCCCGAGCCCCTGTAAATGGGGCGAGATCAAGACGGCGAGGTCAGAATGGGGAGAAACGCCGCAACAACGGGGCTAAACCGGCAGAAAACGACACTGTTTGAAAATCGCTGCGGTGCACAATACGCGTTGCCAAGAGAAATAGCAAAGCAATTCTCGACAGCCCGATCATTTTCCGCGCGGGAAAGTCCCCAAAGCGTCTGCCGACGATGGCATAATCGCCCGGATTCCAAAAACAACAAGACTTCCCCTCCCCAATCAGACAGCAGTTCAACTGCGCGGGCACGCCCGTGCGGCGGTCGCCAGACCAAGGAATTTCAACACGTCAGGGAGGTGTGCAGTGAATCGCGAAGAGTTCTTCAGCAGCATCGATGCCAAGATTTCCCGTGCCAGCCGAGCCGATACCGGTTCCGCGGACATGCCGGCCGAAAACCAGGCTTTCCTGGAAACGGTGGTCGCCCGCCTGCAGCCGGTGGTCGCTTCCTACCAGGCCAAGCTCGCGGAACGGCAGATCAGCGCCGAGGTCAAGAGTTTCCCCGCCTGCATTTCCTTCACCCTGCGCTATCGCGACGGTGGCCATTGCGGCCTGACCCTCGACGGCCGCCTGGCCGACCGGCGCATCGAGATTACCGCCCACTACACCAACGACAACGGCCGCAACTACGTCAATACCGGCGGCGTCACCTATGGCAAGGACAACTGGCAGGACAGCATCTTCGAAGAAGCGCTGCAGAAATGCATCGACGACTTCCTGTCCTACGCCAGCCGGCACGGCGGCATCTATCTGAACTGAAGACCCGCTGCGTGCAGAACGGCCCGGCCCGCGCCGGGCCTGTTGCGTTTACCGGTCGATGATCAGGCGCAGGCCGAGGGCGACGAACACCGCACCGGCGATTCGGTCGAGGATGGCCCCGGCGCGCGGACGCCGGTTCAGCCACTGGCCGACGCTGCCGGAAAAATGCCCGAGCAGACCGAACAGCAGCGCCGCCTGCAAGGTGAACAGGATGCCGAGCTGGGCCAGTTGCCAGCCGATCCCGCCGTTGCCGGCGACCACGAACTGCGGCAAAAAGGAGAGGAAGAAGAGGATCACCTTGGGATTGATCGCATTGGCGAAAACCCCCTTGATAAAGACCTGGCGCAACGGCACCGCCGCGCCATCGACCACGCCGACCCGGGCCACGCCCCGGCTGCGCAGGGCGCCGATGCCGAGCCAGACCAGGTACAGCCCACCGCCCAGCTTGAGCAGGGTGAAGGCCTGCGGCGAGGCGGCGATCAGCGCGCTGACGCCGAGCACCGCGAGCAGGGTGTGGCTGAGGCAGCCGAAAGCACAGCCCAGACCGAAGGCGATCCCCTGGCGCCGCCCGCGCGAAATTCCCATGCCGAGCACCATCATGTTGTCGGGACCGGGCGCGGCGGTGATCAGCATGGCGGCGAGCAGGAATCCGGAAAACTGTTCGAAACTGAGCATGGCGGTCGGCTCTCGGGCAAAGCCGGCAATATAACGCAAGGCAGCGGCTGCGACGATGGCGGCTCCGGCACCGGTTTTTCCACGTGTTTGCCGGACGATGACTTGACCACAGTGACGTTGTCATGATGCAATCCCCATCCTCTCGTCATGACCCTCCAGACCGATGTCGCTCCCGTCGCCGTTTGCCGCCTTTCTCTCGCAACACGCCCGACTGCTGGAGATCACCACGGCGCTGCCGGAAGCGTCGCTGGTCGTCGAGCGCTTTTCCGGGCGCGAGGCGGTCAATGAGCTGTTCCGCTTCGAGATCGACTGCATTTCCACCAGCGCCACCCTCGACCTGCTGGCGCTGACCGGCGAGGAGATCACCCTGCGCCTGCTGCAGGCCGACGGCAGCAAGCGCGCCTGGCACGGCTACGTCACCGAATCGCTGCAGCTCGGCGCCGATGGCGGCTTCGCCCGCTACCGGCTGATCATGGAACCCTGGCTCGCCCTGCTGCGCGAGCGTCGCGACAGCTACGTCTTCCAGGACAAGACGGTGCTCGAGATCCTCGGTCAGCTCTTTGCCGATCATCCGCAAGCCAACTGGGCGCACGGCGTCACCCAGGAATTGCGCCGCTACAGCCTGTCCCTGCAGTACCGCGAGTCCGACCTCGACTACTGCCGCCGCCTGCTCGCCGAGGAAGGTCTCTCTTTCCGCTTCAGCCACGACCAGAACGCGGTGGCCGGCGACGAGGCGACGCACGCCCGCCACCGCCTGGAAATCTTCGACCGCGAAACGGCACCGCCCGACCTGGCGCAGCCGGTGTTACGTTTTCATCGCAACAACGCGACCGAAGCGAGCGACACCGTCCAGACCTGGCAGGAAATCCGCAACGCCCTGCCCAACGCCGTCACCATCGCCGGCTGGGACTACAAGACGCTGCTCGCCACCGGCGCCGAAGTCGAATCGACGCAGGACAACGGCGAAGTGCCGCGCATGGAAGTGCACGACGCGTCGCGCCCCTACCGCTACACCGACGGCGCCGCCGCCCGCCGCCATGCCGATCTGCGCCTGGCCGCCTGGGAAGCCGCCTACCGCCGCTTCGCCGGCGACAGCACGGTGCGCCAGGCCGCCGCCGGGCAGAAC
>NZ_JBKJAD010000028.1:0-44232 GCF_048146105.1 Azonexus caeni | reverse complement strand
CGGGTGATGCCGCCGCCGGCGAATTGGCTTCTGTATTTCCATTGATAGTGTCCACCATCGCTTTTAAGGGGACACTATCTTCGCGGTCTATCGGACCAATTTATAGGTGGGGTTGCCGGGGGCTTACGATCAAGCTGCCATCCACACTGAAGTGCTCGTCGGAGATGAAGCCATGCCACTCGGCCAGCATCAGGACTCGGCGGAAGAATTCCCGGGCAATATCTTCCGAGAGCAGCCGATCCCGGTTGATGCAGAACACCGTGCGGTTCCAGGTGAGATCGTCTATCCCCAGGCCAACGAACCAGCGGAAGAGGAGGTTGTAGTCCAACTGCTCCATGAGCTGGCGTTCGCTACGCACCGTGTAGAGGACCTGCAACAGCAGCGCCCGCAGGAGTTTCTCCGGCGCCACCGAGGGCCGACCGGTATGGGAATAGCGGGCATCAAAAAGCGCCGACATGCTGGCCAGGATGGCATCTGCCAGAACCCGAAGCCGGCGCAGCGGGTGCTCCGCGGGAATCCGATCCTCCAGGCTCACATAGCTGAACATCGCTCCCTGCATGACATCGGCACCGCGCATCGTCTCTCCCGAAAATTAGCTCCCGTCTTTCAGGCCCGAGTCTGCCTGCTTTATCGCATCAGGCCAAGGGCGGGGACTTTCTCACCATCCTGCTAGACAAGGTAATGACGGTTTTTGCCGCAATCGCCTGACGCAAATTGTCACTATGTCATTTTGGTTTTGTTATTTTTTTTTGCCGGATTTTATTTCCCTATGATTTTTAAGGAATATTTTTTCTGCGCGCGCTTGGCAC
The DNA here is from genome assembly GCF_048146105.1 of Azonexus caeni. NCBI lineage: Bacteria > Pseudomonadati > Pseudomonadota > Betaproteobacteria > Rhodocyclales > Azonexaceae > Azonexus > Azonexus caeni. The sequence goes on along the minus strand of NZ_JBKJAD010000028.1, from coordinate 43,423 downwards.
AGAAAGTGATTGGTAAAGATCAGCGGTTTTCCCGCCTTTCCCAATAAAGGAGATTCAAATGAAAAAGGTTCAACAAGGTTTCACCCTGATCGAACTCATGATCGTTGTGGCGATCATTGGTATCTTGGCAGCTATCGCTTTGCCGCAGTATCAGGACTACACGAAGAAATCTTCGGAAAATGCCTGTCTTGCAGAAACCAAGGCCTTCGCTAATGTCCAGTACGCTTACTTGGCCGATCCGTTGCGTGTTGCTGCTGACAAGCCCGTCGCGAACGCAAAGGCTTGCGCCACAATCACGGAGGCGGCTGATTTGGCTGGTAAGGTGACGGCAAGTTCGAAGAGCCCCGGTACGAAGGGGGTTGAGTGCGATTTTTCGAAGGGCGCAACTTGTGAGTTGAAGTAAGCTCGGTTTTGTTTCTGTGGGCTTAGGGCTCGCGTTCGGAACTGAAAGAAAAACGCCGTCACAAAACGGCGTTTTTCTAACTTGATAGAACAAGGAATGTCGTGCTTAGGTTTCAGCGTGCTTTTACCTTGATTGAGCTAATGATCGTTATGGCGATTATCGCCATACTTGCAGCTGTTGCTATTTCTGCTTATGCGAATTACGCAGCAAGATCTGCAGATTATGCTTGCCTCCAGGAGGCAAAGTCTTATGCCGAGAGCGCGCTGGTGGTCATGCACCAGATCGACAGCCCAGGGACGATTCCTTCTCCTGCCTTGAAGGCTTGCAGTTCGCTTACGCAGGCGGTTGACTTTTCTACTGATTTGAAAGGGAAGTCTCGTGCGCCAGGGTCAGCAATCATTACCTGCGAAATGAAAAAAGCTCACTGTTACATGTGATCGCGGGTGGAGTTATTTGGGAGCGGGATTTTCCCCTTTTCAATCTATGTTGGGCAGACGGCACTATTGCAATCTGGTCGTAAATGCCAAATCGCTATTGTTCGCTCTTGCGTCACTCGATACCGCTCTGCTCTCTGCCGGCCTTGAGCCAGGCTTCGAGCATTTCTGGAACATGAGTAACGAGGATTTCTTGTCGTCCAGCGACCCAACCATGAGCTACGGAGTCCTGCCTTTCGGCAATCGCTTCATCGATCAAAAGCCTAGCGGTGACTTGGTCATTGATCAGCCCCAGTGCTTCCTGGAGTCGGCTCAATGTTTCAAGGTAGCGCTTCATCTGTCGGCTCGGCAGTAAGGGCGTCATAAATTCTAGGGCGTAGCGCAGTTTCTTGAAGCGCAGACGCATGATGTGGCGTTGTTCGTCGTCGAGTTCGTCGTAACGTTCGGCCAACTTGCGGACGCTGCGGGTATGGGCGGCGATGCGTTCGTTGGCGAAGCGCTTGAGCGGGGTGCCCATGGTGTCGCTGAGGGCATGCACGGCTGCGGTGAATTCGATCATCAGGCGCGGGTACTCCTTGAGGCGGAGCAGGCTGGTGATGGCGCGCCGTGCTGCCTTGACGCGGCGTTTCGCTTCGTTCTGCAGGCGATGGATATCGTGACTGTGCGGAAAGGCGCGGGCGATCGGAGGGAGGGTTTCTTCCAGGAAAACGTCCCAGTTGCGCGCTTCACCAAGGGCTCCTGCCAGGGTCTGCCAGCTCTGGCCGTAGGCGGCGACGAAGTTTTCCGGTAGGACCGGGGCGAAGAGCTTGATTGCCGAACGTAGGCGGCGCAGGGCGACGCGGGCCTGGTGGATGAATTCCGGTTCGCCGCCGGCGAGCAGGCCGGCTTCGTTGCGCTGGAAATGTTCCAGGCAGCCGAGGGCGATGGTGCGGAAGGCTTCGACCGGGCTCTGCTCGGCATGGATGGGTAACGGTTTGGCGCGAAAGGGCTGTTCGGGTTCGTTGCGGAACAGCCGGTATCCCCGTTCAGCCTTGCTCGCGACATCGGGGTGAAGCGTGACATGCTGCTGCAGTTGCCGGGTCAGTTCGAAGATGTCTTCAACGCGCCCGGAGATCAGTTCGAGTTCGACTTCGCAGATCCCGGTGCTGCTTTCTTTTGCGGAAATTTTTCCACGGTCCAGCGCCATTTCAATCAGCGAGTCGCCGCAGGCAATTTGCCAGGCTTGGCGCCGGAAGTCGGTGGTGAAGATCGGCTCCAGTTGGTCGTGGGCGGCGTCGAGCAGGTTGCGCAATTCCGCGTTGTCGACGTGGGAGAAGTCGAATTGGCCCGGTGTTGCCGGAACTTCCCATTCGCTACGGATGGCCAGACCGCCGCTGGCTGGCTCGGCTGATTTCACCGTCTGCAACCATTCCCAGCCTTTCTTGCGCAGGCGAAGGGCGATGCGGCGCTGGCGCAGCGTCAGGTCCGGTGTGTCGTAGTAGGTGTTGAGCAGGTGCTGCTTCTGGCTGGCGATGCCCTTCAGGAGAGGATGCGCGAGAAGTTTGCGGACATGTCTGGCTTCCAGTCGCAGCTTGAGTTCGATTTCAGTCGCCATGGTTTTTCCCCGGGAATGTTGTCAGTGTCTTACCAGATCGGACAGGACAGCTGGACCCACGCCATGTAACGCTCCGGTGCCCGGGCATAGACGGAATCGCTGTCTCCGCCCAGGTGGCGGACGCCGCCGCTGATCTTGAAGCGGTTCCCTTCATAGCTGGCGCCGAGTGTGGTCACTAGGCCACCGTCGGTCGGCGTGTTCAGGAGTTCGACATAGGGCTTGAAGCCGTCGCCGTTGTCGTAGGAAACACGGAACAGAGCGTTGTCGCGATGGACGTTGACCTGAGTGTAGGCGTTCGCCGACCAGGCGAGATTGGCGTTGAAGACCGCTGCCGGAGCTAGCGCCGCATTCAGGTGTTGACGGGCAACCAGGGCGTCGAGCCGACGCCAGTCCGACTTGCGGTAGGCTTCGCCGTCGTGGAAGAGTTCGAGCAGCGCGCTCCAGCCGGAAACGCCGGTCCATTGTGCACCGACCACGCTTTTGTTGGCATGGTCGCCGGATTGCCGGACGAGCGGCGAGGTCAGGACGAAGGTGCCGCCAGTTTCGCCGAGTGTGTTGATTGTTTTCGGATAGCGGTGGCTGTACAGCGTGCCGCCGTAAACAGACCATTCGTTGCCGATGACGCGATTGGCGCCGAAGCCGGCTTCAAACTTGCGCGTGCGCGAGAAGCGGGCAACGGCGTGCAGGTCGTCCTTGTCATCGACTTTGTACCAGCGGAAGGCGAGTGCTTCGTCGTCGCGGTCGCGTTTGTCACCCCCCTGGCCGGGCTGAGTCCAGACTGCAGTCCAGGCCTGGTTGATGGAGAACTTTTCGACCGATAGCAGTGGAATACCGACCAGCATCGGGTCGGTGACGCTGCGCCGGTTCTCGCGCTGAACCACGTCGAGTGGGCGGAAGGCAAAACCGATCCCCCAGGTGAGAACCTTCTTGCCGATGGTCCAGGCCAGTCCGTCGCCGAGCGCGCTGTCAAAGTAAAACTGGTTGAGGTCGGTGCGCAAGCGGTCTGCCTGTCCTTGGCGAGTTTCCCAACGCAGCGTTGCATCGCCGGAAAAGCCGTGGCCGCGGTAACGCAGGGCGACTTCCTGGTTTGAGTTCCAGCCGCCGGGCATTTCCGGGCGGCCGGCTGCGAAATAGGGGCTGCCGCGCTCGGCCTCGTGATATTCGGGGGTGACGCGCAGCGTGGCGTTGAATTCGTCGCCCAGGGCGGGTGTCGAGCCGAGCGCGAGCACGGCGAGCAAGGGAAGGAGCTTGGTTACCATTCGGCGAGTGAGTTGCGAACTAGGGCGGCGGGATTGAAAAGTTCGTCCGGGGCTTCGCGGGCAGCGAGCTTGCGGTAATGGACGACGGTGTGTCGGGTGGTCTGGATATGATCGAAGAGCAGCATCGCGCCAACCTGACGCCGTCCCTGCACCGCCTGCTCGAAGTACCAGGCTTCCTTGGCCTTCTTGCCGGAGCCCATGATCAGGTCGGCCTTGACCGGAAACTTGCTGTTCTTTTCCAGGAAAAGCTCGATTTTGGCATAGGTGACGCCGCTGCGTAGCGCCTGCAGTTGGAGGCGCAGGCAGCTACCGGCAGCAACGCGGCCGGGGATGCCGGCAATTTCCGGGGGCTTCGGGCAGTCGGTTTCTTCGTTGACGCTGCCGTCGTAATCCTCGTGCCAGGACATTTCGGCGATGTCGCCGGTCGAGGCTTCGCCGAGCAGCTTCTGGTTGGCAGTGATGCGCAGCGGGCGCTGGCTGTCGGGGACGAAAAGCCAGAAATTGTCACCCAGCATCAGTACCTTTTGACCGAGTTCGGCGGCTGTTTTCATCAGGATAAGCGAACGTCGCCCGGGCTTGATGTAGACGGTGTAGTCGCGTTCCTTATCGAGTTCGCCGCGCCTATATTGCTCAACGCGGGTTTCGACCTGCGCCGAAGCAGCCGGCAGGCGGTAGGCGTCGGCCTTGCGCAGCAGGGCGTCGATTTCGCCGGCGGCGGAGGCGACGGCGGCTCCGTAAAGGCAGTGTGCGACGCCGAGATGGCACAGGAAAGAAAGTAGGCGATGGTTAAACATGGCCGAGGGCATCCACGATGGGTTTGCTGGCGGCACGTCGGCTCACCGCCCAAGCCGCCCCCATGCACAGTAGGACGATCACTGCGTTGGTGACCAGCGTCAGGGTCGGCGAACCGGCGACCAGCAGCGGGTAGCCTTCGGAGCGGCCGGGCGGCGGCGGCATCTGCAGGCGGAGATAGGGCAAGGTCCAGATCACGGCGGCGGCTACCAGGTTGCCGATCATCACGCCTGCCAGGCCGATGATGCCGCCCTCGCGGACGAACTGGGCGATGATTTCGCGCGGATGGGCGCCCAGCGCGCGCAGGGTGCCGATTTCCCGGGTCCGTTCGACCACCGCCATGGCCAGGGTGTTGATCACCGAGAAGAGGACGAGGGCGATGATGATCATGCCGAGCAGGCCGAAAATCCGGTTGTACAGGGCCCGCACCGAGTGATAGTACTGGGCCTGTTCCCACCAGGGCATGTAGGCATGCTCGCCGTCGTAGGCGGCGAGCGTCTCGAGCATGGCGGGGACCTTGTCGAGACGGTGCATGAACACCGACAGGGTGCTGATCTTGTCGGTCATCAGGAGATTCTGGGCGGTCTGGATGTCGGAGAAGACGAGGCGTTTATCGACCTCGCTCCAACCGGTGGAAACCAGCGCCGCAACCTCGACGTCCACCGCGTTGATGCCGCCGGTGGCGGCGGTGGTGCCGATCAGCGTCAGTTGCGAGCCGACCTTGGCACCGAGATTGCGGGCGAGCGCAACGCCGAGCAGGATTTGTGGCAGTTGGCTGGGCTTGCCCTGCGGAATGGCGCCGTCGCGGACAACCAGGAAATACTTGCGGACGGCTGCTTCGCGAGCGAGTTCGGCGCCGGTGCCGAGAAAGATCAGCGATTTGTCGCCGTTCGAGATCAGTCCGGAATAGTGGATCCGCGGCAACAGCGTGGCGACTTCGGGGTTCTTTTCAAGGTATTCCGCGACGCGATTGTTCTGCTGCATGCCGAACTGCATTGGCGTTTCTTCTTCCTTGGCGAAGAAGGACTTGTCGGCGACCGTGATGTGACCGAATTCGCGGGAGGCGCCTTCGATCAGGATGTCGTAGGTCCACAACGCAAAGCCGCCAGCGATCAGGATCGAAGCACAACCGACCGCCGCAATGAAGATGGTGACGAACGAGCGACGCCGGTTGCGCAGGACGTTCTTCCAGGCCAGCAGGATGTGATTCATTCGATCACGCCGTCCTGCATGCTGAATACCGTGTCGCAGTGTCGGGTCATGCGGTCGTCGTGGGTGGCGATCAGGAAGGAGGTGCCGAGTCGGTGGCCAAGGCTTTTCATCAGTTCGACGATGTGTTCGGCGGTGTCGGTGTCGAGGTTGGCGGTGGGTTCGTCGGCGATCACCAGGAGCGGCGCCTTGACCAGCGCCCGGGCGATGGCGACGCGTTGCCGCTGGCCGCCGGAAAGCTGGTCGGGTTTGCGCTCGGCGAAACCGGTGAGGCCAACCTTGTCGAGGATATCAGAAACCAGCGCCCGTCTTTCGGCCTTCGGGACGTTATTGAGCAGCAAGGGGTATTCGACATTGTCGAAAACGCTCATCACTGGCACCAGATTGTAGTTCTGAAAGATGAAGCCCATGCGTTTGCGCCGGATTTCGGTGCACGCCGCCTCGTCCAGTTCGCTGATGTCCTCGCCGGCCAGTCGGTAGCTGCCGCCGTCGATGCGGTCGATCAGGCCGCAGATGTTGAGCAACGTGCTCTTGCCACTACCCGAAGGGCCGCGGATGGCGGCGAAATCGCGGGCCTGGAGCTGCAGATCGACGCCGCGCAAGGCGGAAATCTGGTTGTCGCCGATGCGATAGTGTTTGACGACCTGATTCAGTTCAATGACGGGGTGTTTCATGCTGCTCCGCTTCAAGACTGGCTGTGGCGCGGGATCGCCGGGCCGGTGGCGCCGTCGAAGCCGAGCGCCGGCAGGGCGGCGAGCTCTTCCGCGGTCGACACACCTTCGGCGATGACGGTGAGGCCGATATTGTGCGCGATATTGCAGACGCCCTTGAGGAAGGATTGATTGCCGGTGTGGGTGTCGATGCCACGGATGAAGCTGCCGTCGACCTTGAGGTAGTCAAGGCCGATGTCGTGCAGGCGGCCGACCTGGCTGAACTGCCGACCAAAATGCTCGATGCCGAGTCGGCAGCCAAGTGGATGGAGTTCGCGGGTGAAGGCGACGAAGGCGTCGAAGTGCTGGAAGGCGCCGTTTTCGGCGACCTCCAGCCAGAGCCGCGGCGCCAGTTCGCGGCGGCCGGCGATGAGCTTTTCCAGGCGCAGCCGGAAGTTGGCATCGAGTACCGATTCGCCCGACAGGTTGACTGCGACTGCGGTGGTGCCGTCCGCCAGACGGTCGAGGGCGAGGCTGACGGCGACGAGGTCGAGCTCGCAGGTCATCGCCAGCCGCGAAGCGACCGGCATGAAGCTGCCGGCGGCCAGCCATTCGCCGTTTTCGGTGGTCTGCAGGCGTAGCGGGCATTCGAGATGCAGCAGGTCGCCGGTGCTCTGATTCACCGGGAAATCGACCAGGCGCAGGCGGTGGGATTCGATCGCGCTTTCCAGCAGCTTGCGCCAGTCGGCGCTGTTGTGGGCACACTGCACCGCTTCGCCTTGGGCGCTGCGGCAGGCAATGCCGCCTTCGCCCTCGGCGGCGGCGATCGCAGCGTCGATGCGGGAGAGCAGCCCGGGCAGGTTCTCGCCGTGGTGGTATACGCCATTGCCCAGATGGCCGACCTGTTGGCCGTCAATCTGACCGCAGGCCACCAGCTTGCGCAGCAGTTCGAGCAAGCTGTTGCTTGCGCCGGTCGGGTCGCTTTCGCCGGGCAGGAGGAGGGCGAAGTCGGAGCCGTTGAGACGCGCCGCGGCGGCCCGTGGATGACCTTCGCACAATTTACTCAGGGTGCTGCCGATCTGGCGTAGCACCTCGTCGGCGGTCTGCCGGCCGGCGCGTCGGTTGAGGCCGGCGAGGTCGGCCAGGCGCAACATGATCAGGCTGCCTTGGGGCGGTGCGTCGTCGTCGCTCAAGGCGGCGGCGAGCTGGTTCATGAAGTAGCCACGGTTGGCGAGGCCGGTGAGCGGGTCCTGCGTCGCTTCGCGGCGGACCTGTTCGAGGCGGGCGGCTTCTTCCTCGAACATTGCCTTGACCCGCATCACCATCGAGTTCATCGCCCGCGCCAGGCTCTTCAGTTCCGGCGTTGCCGGCTCGGCGATGCGGATGAAGCGGCGCTCGCCGATCGCCTGCGCCTGGCCGACCACGGCGTCGAGCGGGCGTTTGATCCGGCTCAGGATCTGGGTGCCGAGGAGACCGGCGGCGACGCCGCCGAAGCCGAACCAGAGCAGCAGGCGGAAGGCGCCTTGCCATAATTCGCGGTAAGCAAAGCGGCTGTGGCTGACCAGTTCGATGGTGCCGAACTGGCTCCAGCCCGACGATACCTGGGCCTGGCCAGGTGGCGAATGGATCGGGAAGAGGCTGACGAACCAAGTGGGAACTTCGCCGGCGCTGGGCGGGCTGGTTTTTTCGATCATCGTCTTGCCTTCCGGGTCGCGCACCCGGACCAGCGCGTACTGACCGCTGTCGAAGACGGCGGCGACCTGCAGTTCGACGGTGACCGGGTCCTTTTCCATCTGCGACATCGACAGGGCGAGCGTCGCCGCGTTGTCGTTGTTCTTGATCGCCAGTTGCTGTTCGAGATAGTCGCGGGCCGTCACCATGCTGACGACGAAGCTGCCGGCAAAGGCCAGGGTGGTGATGGCGATGACCGCCAGCCAGAGTTGTCGGAACAGGGACATGCGTTACCTCACTGGAAACCTTCGGCCCGGGCGCGCGCCAGCAGATCCTGCCAGCGGGAGAGGTTGCTCCTGCTGGCCTGGTTGCCGGTGCCTTGCCAGAGGCCTGCACTGTTGAAACTGAAAACCGGAGAAAGATCGTAGCGCTGCGACGCCGGCAGGATGCGCTTGTTCAGGTTGTCGAGAACGAGCGGGTCGGCATTCGGCTTCGGGTAGTAGGCGAGCACCATGTGCGCCTGCTGGATCGAGCCGCCACCGCCGGCGATTTCCTGTGTGGCGCGGACATAGACCAGGCGCAGCTTGTTCACGGGGACGCCGAGTTCGAGCAGGGAGAAATACTTGGCGATCGAGAAATCCTCGCAGTCGCCGCGTCCCTGCGCCATCGTCTCGAGCGGCGTCGCCCAATAGTCGCGCTGGCCCCACAGGGAAAAGTCGTCGTCGAACGCGATGCGCCGGTTGAAAAAGTCGTTGACCTGCTCCACCTTGTCGCGCTCGCCGCCGTGGCTGGCGCCGGAGAGCATCTGCCGCCATTCACCGAAGATGATCTCGGAAATCTGTCCGAAGCGCGCCGAGAAGGATTGCTGGATGCGCTCCAGATTGAGGCCAAACGCCGAACCCGCCCCGATCCAGGCCAGCAGAACCAGTATCGGCAGGCGCAGCCGCGGGCGGTTCATGGCGCTTACGGCTTATCCCGACAGACTCGGGTTGAGAGTGTAGGTGCCGGTGAGCGAGGCTTCGGCAAGGATGTGCCCCTGCATCGCGGTGCGCACTTCCGGACCGCCGAAGCGGCCCTGCAGCGGCAGCTTTTCGATGTCCAGCGCGAACACCGTGAAAATGTAGCGATGGACGATTTCGTCGTTCCATGGGGGGCAGGGGCCGTCATAACCGTAATAGTCACCGTTCATGTCGTGGTCGCCGGCAAACCAGTCGGTGTAGTTGTTGACCCCCTGACGGGTGGTGTGCGCGGCCTGCGGACCGGGCTTGCCACGTGGTGTCACGGCGTGGCTGAACTCGCCCTCGTCGAGGCTCGTCAGCGTCGCCGGCAGATCGATCAGCACCCAGTGGAAGAAATCGACGCGCGCCAGGGTGGCGGGAATCGTCCGTCCTTCCTGGTTCACATCGTCGCCCTGGCTGGGAACGTCGGGATCATGGCAGAGGAGGACAAAGGAACGGGTGTCGGCCGGGGCATCCTGCCAACTCAGTTGCGGGTTGCGGTTGCGGCCGAGACAAACATGGTGAGCGGGGTCGGGCATGCAAAAGGCATGGTCGCCGGGGATGCGCTGGCCATCCGCAAAACTTGTGCTGGTCAGTTTCATGAGCTTGTCTCCAGTCTATTCGGCGGCCCGGCGCTTGAAGTCGCCCAGGCGGAAACCGAGAGTCCATAGTGTAGCGAAATATGTCGTTGCGCCAACAACTACCAGCACGGCGAGATACAGGACGCGTGCGCCCAGATTCATGTGCAGCCAGCTTTCGGCTGGCCCCATGGAAAGCCACAGGGCTGCTCCCATGAGTGTCAAGGCAGCCGACAGCCGGAGGAAGAAGCCCGTCCAGCCGGCTTGCGGCGTGTAGATTTCCCGCTGGCGCAGGCCGCGGAACAATAAACCGGCATTCAGGCAGGCGGCCAGCCCGATCGACAGCGCCAGACCGGCATGGGCAATCCAGCCGATGAAGGCGAGGTTCATTGCCTGTGTCGCGACGAGCGAGATCAGGGCAATCTTCACCGGTGTGCGCACGTTCTGTTGCGCATAGAAGCCGGGAGCGAGCACTTTTACCAGGATCAGGCCGGTCAGTCCGACCGAGTAGGCGATCAGTGCTCGTCGCGTCTGCTCGACATCATCAGGGGTGAAGGCGCCGTGGTAAAACAGGGTTGCCACCAGCGGCACGGCAAGGATCGCCAGCGCCAGGGCGGCCGGTGCGGCGAGCAGGAAAGTCAGGCGCAGTCCCCAGTCAAGCAGCCGCGAGTATTCGTCGGTGTCCCGGCGGGCGTGCGAGCGCGACAGCGAGGGCAGGAGTATGGTTCCCAGCGCCGCGCCGAGCATCCCGGAAGGAAACTCCATCAGGCGGTCGGCGTAGTACAGCCAGGAAACACTGCCAGTCTGCAGGAAGGAGGCGAAGATCGTGTTCAGCAGCAGGCTGATCTGCGCCACCGAAACACCGAGCAGCGCCGGTAGCATCAGGCGGGTGATACGGCGGACGCCGGGGTCGTTCCAAGCTGCGCGCCAGCGCAGGGTCGGTCGCGGCAGCATCGAGATTTTGCGCAGGGCCGGAAACTGGATCAACAGTTGCAGGAGGCCGCCGATGAGAACCGCCCAGCCCAGCGCCAGCACCGGCGGGTCGAAATAAGGGGCGGCGAACAGGGCCATGGCGATGAACGACAGGTTGAGCAGTACCGGGGTGAATGCCGGCAGCGCAAAGCGGCTCCACGAGTTCAGGATGCCGCCGGCGAGCGCGACCAGCGACATGAACAGGATGTAGGGAAAGGTGATCCGCGTTAGCGTCACCGTTAACTCGAATTTGTCTGGCGTTGCGGCGAAACCCGGTGCAGATATCCAGACTAGCCAGGGCGCGGCGGCAACGCCGATGGCAGTGACCACGAACAGGATCAGCAGCAGGACGCTGGCGACATGGTCGACCAGGAGCCGGGTTTCGTCCGCGCTGCGCTGGTTGCGGTACTCGCCGAGGATCGGCACGAAAGCTTGTGAGAAGGCACCTTCGGCAAACATGCGCCTCAGCAGGTTGGGTAGCTTGAATGCGATGAAGAAGGCGTCGCTGGCCAGACCGGCACCAAAGGCTCGGGCAATGACGAAATCGCGGACGAAGCCGAGGATGCGAGATAGCAAGGTCATGCCGCTGACCGTGGCCAGCGTGCGTAGCAGATTCATGTTGGTTCAGCCTTGTTGCCTGCAGGCAGGAGAAAAAGCTATAATTCTACGCTGTGCTCCCCGCTAGGGTGAGACGTGCCGTTGTAGCTCAGTTGGTAGAGCAACTGATTCGTAATCAGTAGGTCGAGTGTTCGATTCACTTCAACGGCACCAAAGAATTCAAGGGGTTACGGTCATGCCGTAACCCCTTTTTCGTTGAGATCCCAGCGTTGGCGCATTCCAGCGCGTGCAAGTCCCGCCGTAGGTTGATTGCAGCGAGCGAAGTGAAGCGCAACTGCGAGAGGGGGGGGCAGCCGACTGGCATCGCCACAAGGCGCGCCATCTGGTTGAATGTTTCTTCAATCGACTCAAGCAGTTTCGTCGCATCGCTACGTGCTACGACAAACTCTCCGGGCGTTTCAACGCTTTCCTGCATCTTGCTCGTGCCTATGACTGGTTGCTGTGAACGCGCCCTATCAGGTGGACAGATGTTAACATGCTGCTCTTGTTGGAAATTTCATGAGCCGCCTGTCGTATTCGCAACGATTTGGTGAATGCTGATTTCGTCGCAAAATTCATCAACCATGATGCCCCATGCCGATAAATACCGTTTTTGTCCGCAACCCTGACTTGATTGCTGCCGACATGGATGGTGATACGGTCATGATGAGTATTGAGTGCGGTGAATATTATGGCATCGGAGGGGGGCGGAGCCCGGGGCTGGGGGCCATTGGCGCAAGCCGTTTCCATGGTGGTGGACCTGCTTGAAATGATCTGTACCGAATTCGATATCGCTCCTTCAATATGTCAAGCCGATATGGGGCTTTTCATCAGCGAATCGAAAGTCTTCGGTCTGTTTGAAACGGTAGATATTGCTTGGGCGGAGTGATCAAAAATCTGTGGTGCAAGCTCTCCAGCTTTCGTCGTCTGTCACGCTGGAGCAAGTGTTGGTTTTTGCCGGTCTGGCTTTTGTTGGGAGCGGCGAAAATCTGTATTGTTTTGATCTCGTTCCGGCGCTTGGCTCCTCGCCTGGGAGTGATGGCTGGTATTTTGCCTTGGGTTCCGCTAATTGAACCTTCCCAGGAGGCGCGCGCGTTGCAAATTGGTCGCGTGGTGCGGTTGGTTGCTCGCTATACCCCTTGGGATTCCAATTGTTTTCCGCAGGCCGTCGTGGCGAGGTTGCTGCTGGGGCTTTATGGCGTCCCCTATCTCCTTGCCTTTGGCTTGGCTCGGGATGTTGAAGACCGGCAAATGAAAGCCCATGCATGGGTTGCCGCGGGGCGTATTCGGGTGACTGGCGGCGAAAGCTTTTTGCATTTCACCACCGTGGGATGCTTTGTTTCTCCGCTGCTTGAAGATGTTGTGAAGGCATAGGGTGAAGTCGACACAAGCCTTTCTCCGTTTGCTTAATACCGTCCCGCGGTTTTGGGTGCTTGGCCTGTTGGCGTTGATGATCCTGGCGAGCTTGACCGAGGGTGTCGGAATCTTGCTGCTGGTGCCGATGCTTGAAATGCTCGGTAATGGCGCAAGCGATCATTCCTGGATTGGTTTGATGCAGAAAGCCTTCCGCAGCACGGGCTTGTCATTCAATATCGAAGCCTTGCTGCTGGCCTTTGTTGTGCTGGTTTGTCTTCGCAGTTCAGTTCAATACGCTCGCGAGCAGGTGGGCGCAGTTCTGCAGCATCGCTTGGTGGATCAATTGCGCCAACAGTGCTTTGCCGCATTGCTCGCAGTGGAGTGGCGTTGGCTCGTCAACACGCGACGGGCTGACCACGCCAATCTCCTTTTGGGCGACATCAGCAGAGTGGGCGTGGGGCTTAACTTTGGGCTGAGTCTGCTGGCTAGTCTGGTGACGATAGGGGCGTACCTTGCAACCGCCTTCGTCTTGTCCTGGCGCATGACCTTGATCGCGCTAGCTACCGGGGGGGTAGCCTTTTTCCTCCTTGCTGGCCAACGGCGTCATGCGCTGAATCTGGGGCAGAGCCTTGGTCGTGCCAACCGCGCTCTGCACGGAAACGTGCAGGAAAGCCTGGCTGGAATCAAGCTGGCCAAGATATTGGGCACGGAGTGGCGCCACTTGGATCATTTCATCCACACGACTGAGCGGCTTCGGACGCAGCAGCTCGCTTTTTCTGCGAGCAACAGCCTGTCGCGGGCTCTGCTTCTCTGTGTTGGGGCAAGTCTATTGGCAATCTATCTGTATGCGGGATTGAGTGTATGGCATACCCCCGTGCCGATATTGCTGACACTGGTTTTGATCTTCAGTCGGCTGATCCCTCAGTTCATGACGGGGCAGCAGCAGCTACATCATTGGCTGCACGCGATGCCCGCCCTGGAGGAAACCTGGCGCCTGCTTGCAGATTGTCGGGGCAACGCTGAGCCGGGTTTGGCAAAGGCGCCAGACGAGTGGCCAATCCGGGATGGGGTGTCGCTGAACGATGTCAGCATGACCTACTCTGAGCGTTCCGAGCCGGCATTGGCAAATCTCTCGCTTTGCTTCCCGGTGAGGACGACCACCGCCATCATGGGAGCCTCCGGTGCTGGGAAAAGTACGTTGGCGGATGTGTTGATGGGCTTGCTTTCCCCAGATCATGGTGAGTTGCGAGTGGATGACCGGCTGATTTCCGGTGATGCACGAATCGAATGGCGTCGGCATGTTGCCTACGTGCCGCAAGAGGTGTTCCTGTTCCATGACACGATCCGAAACAACTTGCTCTGGGGCAATTCAATGGCGAGTGAGGATGCGTTGCGACGCTGTCTGGAGCAGGCGGCAGCCGAGTTCGTTTTTCAGTTGCCGGAAGGGCTGGATACGGTGGTTGGTGATGGAGGGGTTCGCCTCTCCGGTGGGGAGCGGCAGCGCCTTGCCCTGGCTCGTGCCTTATTGAGGCGTCCAAGTCTGCTCATCCTGGACGAAGCCACGAGCGCGTTGGATGTCGCCAATGAGGCACGGATTCGGACTGCGATCGAGCAACTTCATGGCGATCTGACCGTGGTCATCATCGGACATCGTCTGCCCACTCTCGAACATGCCGACCAGGTTGTAATACTCGACCACGGTCGTGTCGTCGCTCAGGGGCCATGGTCTGCAGTCAGGAACGTGAGCGGGCTGATCGATAGGCGCTAAAAGGCGTCGAGGATCGTCCCATCGGCCTTGCTTGGCAGGCTTCGGTTCTATCGGTGAATCGACCGGGGACTGGGGCGTCTACGAAGCACCCGCGTGATAGAGTATTCTGAAAAGAGGCCAGTACGTGCCTTGCCTTCTCACTTTCATCGATTGCCTCTTTCATGGACCTGGACAAACTGAAGTTGTTGATTCTCGACCTGATTTCCCCGGTTCGCGAGGTTCCAACTGATGCCTTGACCTCATTGAGCGAGGCAGAACTGAGCGAGTTTCTTGTCATTGCTCGCCAGCATCGTCTTGAGCCCATGCTTTTCTGGCGCTTGGCGCACGAGAAACGCGATTGTCAGCAACCTGAAGCCTTGAGAGGGAGATTGGCTAATCAATTCAAGCAAGCGGCCTTGCGCGCTTTGACAGTACAGCGGGAGTTGCTGCTTGTTCATCGCATCCTGCAGGCAGCGGGTATCCCTCATGTCGCCCTCAAGGGGGCCTTCCTGGCCTTCCATGCCTATCCCAACCCGGCTTTGCGGCCGTTAAGGGATGTGGACATTCTGGTGCCCCAAAAGGCTGTCCTGGAGGCCTACCAAGCCTTGATTGACGGGGGATTGCAGCGCATCAAGGCATATGCGGGCGATCCGGAGGCCACGCTAGTCATCGGGCATCATCTACCTCCTTTGCTATCGCCATCGGCAAACGTCCATGTCGAATTGCATGCCCGACTCTTTCACCAGGACAAGAGTAGGAATTCGAGGGAGGACTTGAGTGAAGACCAGGCATTTTGGGCGCGGGTCCGAAGCATTTCCGTCGCCAGCAATGAGGTCCCATTTGAGTCAAGCACTGATCTTTTGCTGCACATGATTGTGCACGCGGTCTATGATCACCAGTTCACCAACGGACCTTTGTTGCTCAGTGATCTGGCCTACTTGCTGACCTCTCAGCCAATCGACTGGCCTCTCTTCTGGCGCTTGGCACATGATCGCGGCCAGGTGCGGGGATGTCTTCTGGCGTTTGGATTGCTTGAGCGCTACTGGGGGAAATTGCCTGTCACTTTCCCAGAAAATCTTGTCCGCGCCGATATGGTCATGCCAATCGACGACGCAGCACTGATGATGCTGCGGGATTTCGATGCACGCACGGACGTCACGCTTGGGAACGAAGTCGCGGCGCAAGCATCGCTGCTGAGGAAACTCAAGCTTCTTCTGAGCAAGGCTTTCCCACCGAAGGTCCAAATTGCTGCGCAGTATCCGGTTTCGCAACATTCCTTGAGAGTCTATTTCTGGTACCCGGTGAAATGGTGGAGCCTGCTTGCATTTCGGCTTCCTCGTTACCTGAGATCCTTGACGCACGACCGAGTTCAGGGCGAAGTGCAGGGGGTTCGAGAAATCGAGCGTTGGTTAGCAGCTGAGTCAGTGTGACCGAGGTCAATCTTGGTAAGCGAATACATCTATTCAATTTACAAAAACAACAAAAATGTAAGAAAATATCGGCGTTGAAGAATGCCGATTCCGGAGTTGCTCATGCGTACCCATGCCACTGCCCTTCAGATTGCCGATTTGCCGATCGATGACGACCTGCCTGCCACGCAACTGCGGGCCTACGCTGGTGACGTCCTGTACACCGAGGGGATGCCGAGCAGCCACCTGTACGTGATCAAGGAGGGGGAAGTCGATCTGTACATGGTGCGCGAGGAAAAGCGGGTGGTGATCGACACCCTGTCACGTGGTCACGTTTTTGGTGCGACACCACAACTGCTCAATGGCCGGCGCACCGACAATGCGGTGGCGAAGACCTATTGCGAGTTTTATCTGGTCGACGCGGAAGGCATGGATTCGGTCCTCGACAATACGCCGAAGCTGCTGCGCGGTATCCTGAAAACCCTGGCGATGCGGGCTTCACGGGCGAGCGAGGTGATTGCCTCGCGGGTCAATTTCCAGCCGGAGATCGTCACTTACGCGCAACTGCTCAGTCTGGTCGGCGCTGCGCAGTTACCGGCTCCAGCACGCAAGGCGGATGCCCGGAGCACCTCGCAGCCGGTCATCGCGCGGCCGGCGCTGGCTGCGGTTTTTGCCCAGGCGCGCCAGTTGTTCGGGCATTCCGACGTGCATATCCGGCACATCCTGGGCAAGCTGCTGATGTTGCACCTGATCCAGCTCGACGAGGATCGCGACGGGGCCAAGTGTGTCGTCTTCTCGCCCGGCGACATCGTCGCCAAGGCGCGCAAGGCGGGCGAGGCCGATCCCGACAACGGCAAGCTGGAGTACGAGTACATCAGCGTCGATGATTTCGCGGCGATGGTCGATCTCGACCGCAATCGCGTCCTGCAGAAACTGGCGCGCAACGAACTGACCGAAGATCTGTTCACCTTCCGCAAGTCGGAGGTGATCCGCCTGCTCGACGAGAAGGGCAAGAAATTCTTCCAGGAGCGCCGGATGAAGGCACCGGAAGAATTCTGCGACATCAGCGACATCGAGTTCGCCGATGCCAATTCAATCCAGGCCGTCCTCTCACGCATCGATTCCTACGACCTCGGCAAGCTGCTCCACCTCGTTGAGGAAGATGCGGTGCGCGACCGCATTCTCGGCAACCTGCCGCGCACCAAGCGCGCCGAGATCGAGAGCGAAAAGTTCGACCGCGTCGACGAAATCGAGGTGCGGCTGATTGGTGAGGGCATCATCAAGGCGATCCAGGAAAAGATGCTGGCCCGCCGCAGCTGACCGCCGGCGTGACCCAGGTGCGGGTTTGCCAGTAAAATCCGCCGCCTGACTTATGCGGCGACCCTGCCCATGCAACTGGCTTTCTGCCTCTACAAATACTTCCCCTTCGGTGGCCTGCAGCGCGATTTTCTGCGCATCGCCCTGGCTTGCCAGGCGCGCGGCCACGCCATCCGGGTTTACACCTTGTCCTGGCAGGGCGAGGTGCCGGCCGGTTTCGAGGTGGTCACGGTGCCGGTGCGGGCGCTGACCAACGCCCGCCGCTACGAAAAGTTCTCCGCCTGGGTCGGCCGCGATCTGGTGCAGCGGCCGGCAGAGCGCGTCGTCGGCTTCAACAAGATGCCCGGGCTTGACGTCTATTTCGCCGCCGACCCCTGCTACGAAGAAAAGGCGCAGACGCTGCGCAACCCGCTCTACCGCCTGTCCGGCCGTTACCGGCATTTTGCGGCGTATGAGCGGGCGGTGTTCGCGCCCGAGAGCCGGACCGAAATCCTGATGATCTCGCAGGTGCAGCAGCCCTTTTTCGAAAGGCACTACGCCACACCGAAGTCGCGTTTCCACCTGCTGCCGCCCGGCATTGCCCGCGACCGCCGGGCGCCGCCGGAGGCGCCGGCGATCCGCGCCGCCTTCCGCGCCGAATTCGGCCTCGGCGACGATGACCTGTTGTTGTTGCAGATCGGCTCCGGCTTCAAGACCAAGGGCCTGGACCGCTCGCTGCAGGCGCTGGCGCACCTGCCGGAAGACCTGCGCGGGCGCACCCGGCTGATCGCCATCGGCCAGGACGAGCCCAGCCAGTTTCAGCGTATGGCCGCGTCGCTCGGGCTGGCCGGGCAGGTCGATATCCTGGCCGGCCGCGACGACATCCCGCGCTTTCTGCTCGGTGCCGACCTGCTGGTCCATCCGGCTTACAACGAGAACACCGGCACGGTGCTGCTCGAAGCGCTGGTCGCCGGGCTGCCGGTGCTCTGCTCGGCGGTCTGCGGCTACGCTCACTACATCGACGAAGCGGCGGGCGGCCGGGTGATCCCGGAGCCTTTCGCGCAGGCGACGCTGGACGCTCTGCTCCGGGAAATGCTGGTCGACCGCGCGCAACGCGCTGTCTGGCAGCGCAACGCGCTGGCCTGGGCCGAGCACGCCGACATCTACAGCAACGCCGAGCGCGCCGCCGACATCATCCTCAAGGAGCGGCCGTGCGCGACGAACTGAGTCTGGCGCCGCCCTTCGACCGCCTGTGGGCCGGGCAGGACGCGTTTGCCGCGGTCGACCGGCTGGAAGGCGAGGTGTTCCGCGAGCTCGACGGGCGCCGCACCTTCCGCACCGAAGTCGAAGGGCGCGGCTATTTCGTCAAGATTCATCGCGGCGTTGGCTGGGGCGAGATTCTCAAGAACCTCGTCTCGCTGCGCCTGCCGGTGCTCGGCGCCGGCAACGAATGGCGGGCGATCCGTCGCCTGGAGGAACTCGGCGTCGACACCATGCGTGCCGTCGCCTACGGGCGGCGCGGCGCCAACCCGGCGCGCGAGCACTCGTTCATCGTTACCGAGGAACTGGCGCCGACCGTCAGCCTGGAAGATTTCTGCCGTGGCTGGCCAGGCACGCCGCCCGCCCCAGCGCTCAAGCGAGCGTTGATCCGCCGCGTCGCCGCGATGGTTGGCGCCATGCATCGCGGCGGCGTCAATCACCGCGACTGCTACCTCTGCCACTTCCTGCTCCACCTCGACCCGGCGCCGAGCGCCGCCGCGCTGAAGCTCTCGCTGATCGACCTGCACCGCGCCCAGATCCGCGCGCAGACGCCGCGCCGCTGGCGCGACAAGGACCTCGCCGGGCTCTACTTCTCGGCGCTGGAAATCGGCCTGACGCAACGCGACCGGCTGCGCTTCCTGCGCGACTACTTCGCCCGGCCCTTGCGCGAGATACTGCGCGACGAACAGGCGCTGCTCGCCCACCTGCATGCAGAAGGTGAGCGCTTGCTTGCGAAATACCGGCGCAAATACGTGCCGGACGGGGGCAGGGCGTGATCGACTGGCAGGTCAATCCCGACTATGCGACGGGCGAGGCCGGCACCGCTTTCGCCTCGCTCGACGCGGTGTTCGCGCTGCAGGGCGAGCGGGTGACGGTCGATCCCGAGTCCGAAGTCATCCGCCTGCGCCTTGACGGCATCCTCTACTACGTCAAGCGCTACACCATCGGCCGGCGCAAGCTGGCGCGGCGCTGGTTCGGCCTGCGCGACCTCTTCGGGCCGCAGCGGGCAGTCAAGGAATGGCGCAACCTGCAGCGCTTCCACGCTTGGGGGCTGCCGACCGCGACGCTGGTTGCCTGGGGGCAGGAACGGCGTGGCGGGCGCTTCGTGCGTGGCGCGCTGGTCACCGAGGAGCTGCGCGACACGGTTGACCTGGCGCAACTGGCGAAACGTGACGACCCGCGCTTGCGCGACCGAGCCTGGGTGGCGGTCGTGTCGACGCAGGTCGCCGCCTGCACGCGCGCCATGCACGCGCACGGCTTCGTGCACAACGACCTGAAGTGGCGCAACCTGCTGGTCACTGGCGGCGAGATGCCGCAGCTTTACCTGATCGACTGCCCGAACGGCGGTTTCTGGATGCAGCCTTTTCTCGGCTACCGCATCGTCAAGGACCTCGCCTGTCTCGACAAGGTCGCCAAGTACGCGCTGAGCCGCACGCAGCGGCTGCGCTTCTACCTCGACTACGTCCAGCGGCAGCGCCTGACCGCCGCCGACAAGCGGCGGCTGCGCCGCATCCTGGCTTTCTTCGCCGGCCGCGAGTAGGTCAGAACAGCGTGTAGATGAAGGGGGCGATGGCCGAGCCCTGCGACAGCACGAGCAGTCCGCCGAGTAGCAGGAGGACGATGATGACCGGCGCCAGCCAGTATTTCTTGCGGACCTGCATGAAGGCCCAAAGGTCTTTCAGGAGTTCGAGCATGTTGCCGCCTAGAAAGGTTTGTCGAGGGAATTGGATTTGTTGGCGCCGATCAGCTCGCGGTAGCTCGCGGCCTGGCGGTCGAAGCGCCGGTGCATCGGGTCCTTGCCGAGGGCGCGCATGAGCAGGCCGAGCGGCGTGACAACGAGGAAGAAGACGATGCCGAGAATGAGGCGCGACATGATCGCGCCCATCACCATGCCGAAGCGCATCCACAGCTTGTAGAAGGGGTTGAGCGCCAGCGGTGCGACGAGCGCCAGGCCACCGAGCACGGCCAGGATCAGCCACGGCCACAGCGGCCAGGCCCAGCCGAAGTGCCAGGGCAGGAAAAGGCCGAAGATGCCGGCGAACAGCGCGCCGGTGAGCAGGCCGAAGTCGCGCAGGCCCTTGCGGTCGAGGACGGGGATTTCATGGAACATGGTCGATTCTCCGGGGCGCGCGTCAGTCGAGCTGGAACTCGTCCTTCCAGCTTTCGTCGCCTTCCCAGGCGGGCTGGTCGGACTTGGCGAGGACGAAGTTCTCGATCACCAGGGTGTCCATTTCGGTGCGCATGAAGCAGCGGTAGGCGTCCTGCGGCGTACAGACGATCGGTTCGCCGCGCACGTTGAACGAGGTGTTGATCAGTACCGGACAGCCGGTCTTCGCCTCGAAGGCTTCGATCAGGCGGTAGTAGCGCGGATTGGTCTGCTGGTGGATGGTCTGGATGCGCGCCGAGTAATCGACGTGGGTGACCGCCGGAATCTGCGAGCGCGGCACGTTCAGCTTGTCGATCCCGAACAGCTTCTCTTCTTCCGCGGTCATCGCGATCCGCTTGTCCTCGCGCACCGGCGCGACGATCAGCATGTAGGGGCTGGCGCTTTCCTGCTCGAACCATTCGCCGACCTTCTCGGCGCGCACCGACGGGGCGAAGGGGCGGAAGGATTCGCGGTACTTGATCTTCAGGTTCATCACCGACTGCATGTTGCGGCTGCGCGGGTCGCCGATGATCGAACGGCCGCCGAGGGCGCGCGGGCCGAACTCCATGCGGCCCTGGAACCAGCCGACCACCTTCTCGTCGGCGAGAACGTCGGAAACCTGGTCGAAGAAGCTGTTGTCGTCGAGTTCCCGGTAGACGGCACCGTACTCGTCGAGCTGGCGGCGGATCTCGTCGGCCGCGTAGCGCGGGCCAAGGTAGCTGCCCTGCATGCTGTCGCCGGCTTCCGGCACGCGCGCGGCGCCGCTCTTCGCATAGTAGGCGGCCAGCGCGCAGCCGATGGCACCGCCGGCGTCGCCCGCCGCCGGCTGAATCCAGATTTCCTTGAACGGCCCTTCGCGCAGCAGGCGGCCGTTGGACACGCAGTTCAGCGCAACGCCGCCGGCCAGGCACAGGTGGTCGACGCCGAGTTCGCGGTGCACGGTCCGCCCCAGGCGCAGGACGATTTCCTCGGTCACCGCCTGGATCGAGCGGGCGAGGTCCATCTCCTTCTGGCTGATCGCCGATTCCGGCTGCCGCGCCGGCCCGCCGAACAGTTCGGCGAAGCGGTCGTTGGTCATGGTCAGCCCGGTGGCGTAATTGAAGTACTGCATGTCCATGCGGAAGGTGCCGTCTTCCTTGAGGTCGATCAGCTTGTCGAGGATCAGATCGACGTACTTCGGCTCGCCGTAGGGGGCGAGCCCCATCAGCTTGTATTCGCCGGAATTGACCTTGAACCCGGTGTAGTAGGTGAAGGCCGAATAGAGCATGCCTAGCGAGTGCGGGAAGTTCATTTCCCAGAGCGGCGTCAGCTGGTTGCCTTCGCCAAGCCAGACCGAGGTCGTCGCCCATTCGCCGACGCCGTCCATGCACAGCACGGCGGCTTTCTCGAATGGACTGGGAAAGAAGGCGGAAGCGGCGTGCGCCTGGTGGTGCTCGGTGAACAGCAGCGGCGGCAGCTCGGCTTCCTTGCAGCCGCCGAGTTTGGCCAGTTCCTTTTTCAGCGTTTGCTTGAGGTAGAGCTTGTCCTTCAGCCAGACCGGCATCGCCTTGACGAAGGAGACGAAACCGCTCGGCGCGTAGGCGAGGTAGGTTTCGAGCAGGCGCTCGAACTTGATCAGCGGCTTGTCGTAATAGACGACGCCGTCGATGTCGGCCAGCGTCAGCCCGGCTTCCTGCAGGCAGTAGCGGACGGCGTGCGCGGGAAAGTCGGGGTCGTGCTTCTTGCGCGTGAAGCGCTCCTCCTGGGCGGCCGCAACGATCCGGCCGTCGCGGATGAGGGCGGCGGCGCTGTCGTGGTAGTGGGCGGAGATGCCGATCAGATTCATTGGGGTCGCTTTTCGGGCCGATCAAAACCTGCGGAGTATACCAACGCCGCCAGTCGCGCGCCGAGGCGACTTATAATGCCCGGTCCCGCATCTGCCAGATCGTCATGAAAACCTTCAAGATCATTCTCCTCAACGTTCTTGTCACCCTGCTCCTGCTCGAAGGCGGCACCCGGCTCTACTATGCCCTGGGCGACGACGTGCCGCCGCACGCCGATCTGTCGGTGACCCGCGAATGGCGTTGGGTCAAGGCACGCCTGGCCGACGGCAAGGTCAATTTCGACCAGCGTTTCGCCTACGACGCCAACGTCGGCTGGCGCAATGCACCGAACATCGACGTCACCCCGGACCGCATGGGGGCAATCCGCACCAATTCGGCGGGCATGCGCAACCACCAGGAATTCACGCTCGACAAGCCAGCCGGCAAGCGGCGCCTGATGATCGTCGGCGACAGCTATTCCTTCGGTCACGGCGTCAGCAATGACGAGACCTATGCCTACCAGCTGGCCGCGCTGCTGCCCGATTGGGAAGTCATGAACTACGCGGTCTCGGCTACCGGTACCGACCAGAACTACCTGATGTACGAGCACTACGGCAAACCGTACAAGCCGGACGTCGTCGTGCTCGGCTTCTACGCGCTCGACTACAACCGCAATACCTACAGCTTCCGCGACTACGCCAAGCCGATGTTCGTGCCGATGGGCGACGACGGCTCCCTGATGCTCACTCATGTACCGGTGCCCACGCCGGAAGCGTTGCTCGAGGATTACCGCAGCGGTCGCCAGCAGATCGGCGGCTGGCACTACTCGTACGCGCTGGCCGTCTTCAAGCGGGCACTGGCCGACCGCATCAAGCGCGATCGCGATCCGGGCTCTCTCGGCCGGCGCACGCTGACCGGCATCATGGAACGCTTCGTCGCCAGCGTCCGGGCCGAGGGTGGGACGCCGGTCTGGGTCAATTTCCCGATCCGCGACGTGCTCGACGAGGAAGAGTCGAAGTACGCCGTGATCACCGATTTCGCGGTGGCCGAAGCAAAGCGCCTGGGCATGCCGGTGATCGACATGGGGCCGGTTTTTGTTGAACAGTTGGCCAAGCATCCCGAGGTCAAGACCTTCTGGCGTCCGTCGGAAATTGGTGGCCACATGAACGCCGAAGGCAACCGGCTGACGGCAGTCGCCCTGCGCGATCTGCTGCAGCGCGAAGGGCTGCTGAAATGAGCGCGACCGGGCAGGGCAAACTGGTCACCATCCTGGTGCCCAATTACAAGACGCCGGAAATCACGAAAATCTGCCTGCGCCTGCTGCGCCGCCATACCGATTTCAGCAAGGTACATGTCATCGCGATCGACAACGGTTCGGGGGACGCCTCGCTTGATTACCTGCGTTCGCTCGACTGGATCGAGCTGATCGAGCGGGCGCCGGAAGCCGACGACACGGCGCCGCTGTCGCACTCCCGCGCGCTCGATCTGGCGCTGGCCCGGGTGACGACGCCCTACGTACTGTCGATCCATACCGATACCTTCGTTCGGCGCCCGGAGTGGATCGACGTGCTGCTCGCACCGTTTGCCGAAGACGATCGGCTGGCCGGTGTCGGTTCCTGGAAGCTGGAGAGCAAGACGCCGCTGCAGCGCTGGGGGCGGCTGTTCGAGCAGGCCTGGAAACTTGCCCTGTTCCGCTTGACCGGCAAGCGCAGCTTCCGCGCCGAGCGCTTCGACGAAAGCCTGCACTACCTGCGCAGCCATTGTGCGATGTACCGCACCGACGTCATCCGCGAACTGAACACCGGTTTCTCCGACGAGCGCCAGCCGGCCGGCAGCGCGATGTTCCGCAAGATGGCCGAGGCCGGCTACCGGATGAAATTTCTCGACTCGGTCGAACTTGGCCAGTACGTCGACCACCTCAACCACGCGACGATGATCCTCAACCCCGAACTGGGGACCAGCGCCAGCAACATCCGGCGCGGTGGCGCCCGGCTCAAGGACAAGCTGCGCGGCATCGACGCCGAGGCGATCCTCGCCGACGCCAGTCTGGATCGCTGATGGCGCTGCTATGCGCTGCCGAGTTGCGCGCCGCCGGGCGTACCCCGCCAATGCCGTTCGACGTCGCCCTGGCCGACGGCCGGACGGTTCGCGTAGAACGCCTGTTGCGCGTTCTGCCCGGTAAGCGTCTGGTCGGGGCAGGCCGCCTGGATGGTCAACCGGCCCTGGTAAAACTATTTGTCGCCGCGGCCAGCGAGCGACACTGGCAGCGAGAGCTGGACGGCATCCGGGCCTTGCTTGCCGCCGGCGTATCAACGCCGGCCCTGGTCGAGGCGCAGGCCCTGGCCAGTGGTGGGCATGCCTTGCTGACGGCTTTTGTCGCTGCGGCTGAGGATCTGGCCGCCGTCTGGCGCAACGATGCGGAAGGTCGGGGGCGGCAGTTGCTGCGCGCTGCGATGCCCTTGCTGGCGCGCATGCATGGTGCCGGGCTGGCTCAGGCCGATCTGCATCTGGGGAATTTTCTCTTTGCCGCGGGCAATGGCTACGTTATCGACGGCGATGCGGTCAGCGTCACGCAGCCATCTCGAGCGCTGACCGAGGCGGAGGTTGTCGCCAATCTGGCCATTCTTTTCGCCCAGCTGCCACCCGTCTGGGATGACCGGCGCCAAGCTTTCGTTGATGCCTATGCCGCGCAGGCCGGCGCCGTTGTGCCGGCTGCCGCCGCTTTGCAACAGGCGGTCGAATCGGTGCGAGCCAGGCGTCTGCGGGCTTTCCTCGGCAAAGTGGGGCGCGACTGTACACAGTTTTCTGTCGAGCGTGGAATGCGCCGATTCTCGGTCATCGAGCGCAGCTATGGCGATGCATTGCGCCATTTTCTTGCCTTGCCCGATCAGGTGGTAGCGGCAGGGAAACCGCTCAAGAGCGGCGAAAGCTCGACCGTCGTCGATGTCATCGACTCGGGGCTCCATCTGGTGGTCAAGCGCTACAACCTGAAGCATTGGCGCCACGCGTTGTCCCGCGCATGGCGGCCGAGCCGGGCCTGGCATTCCTGGCGCGAGGCGCATCGACTGCTGTTCTTCGGCATTGCCACGCCGCTTCCCCTGGCGATGCTGGAAGAGCGGGTCGGGTTGCTGCGCGGGCGGGCTTTTCTCGTGACCGAGTATTGTCCGGGTGAGCGACTACGTGTCTGTCTGAACGCAGATGCGCCACCGGCGCCGGAGATCGGCGAGGCAATCCTGGCGTTGTTCGAACAATTGGCCGGTCTGCGCATCTCGCACGGCGATCTCAAGGTCAGCAATCTGCTGTGGCACGACGGGAAGATGGTGCTGCTGGATCTCGACGCGATGTGCCAGCACCGCTCGGAGGCGGCCTTTGCCCGTGCCTGGCGGCGCGACCGGGCGCGTTTCCTGCGCAATTGGCCGGTCGAGTCGGTGCTTTATCGCTGGCTCGATGAGCGCTTGCCTGCCGCCTAACTCATTTCGCTGAATTGCATCGCATGCAGGCGGGCGTAATGGCCGTTCAATGCGAGAAGTTCGGCGTGGCTGCCGCGTTCGACGATCTCGCCGCGCTCCATGACCAGGATCTGGTCGGCGCGTTCGATGGTCGACAGGCGATGGGCGATCACCAGCGTCGTCCGGTTGGCGGTGGCGGTTTCCAGCGCGGCCTGGATGTGCCGTTCGGATTCGGTATCGAGGGCCGAGGTCGCTTCGTCGAGGATCAGCAAGGGCGCGTCCTTGAGGATGGCGCGGGCAATGGCCAGGCGTTGCCGTTGGCCGCCCGAGAGCAGCACGCCGTTCTCGCCGACCAGCGTGTCGTAGCCGTTGGGCAGGCGGTCGATGAATTCGTCGGCGTAGGCGGCGCGGGCGGCGGCGACGATGTCTTCGCGCGGGCAGCCGGCGAGGTCGCCGTAGGCGATGTTGTTGGCGACGGTGTCGTTGAACAGCGTCACCTGCTGGCTGACGAGGGCGAGGTGGCGGCGCAGGTTGCGCAACGTGTAGTCCTCGACATCGACGCCGTCGAGCAGGATGGCGCCGGTGCCGTGCTGGTAGAAACGCGGGATCAGGTTGGCCAGCGTCGACTTGCCGCTGCCGGAACGGCCGACCAGGGCGATCATCTGTCCCGGCTCGGCGGTGAAGCTGATGTTGCGCAGGACCGGCTGTTCGCTGCCGGGGTAGCTGAAGCTCAGTTCGCGCACTTCGAGCCGGCCGGCGATCTTCTCGCGTTCGACGGTGCCGCGGTTTTCCTCGGGCAGTTCGTCGAGCTGGGCGAAGATGCTCTCGGCGCCGGCCAGGCCTTTCTGGATCGTCGAGCTGACTTCCGATAGCTGGCGGATCGGCTTCGGCAGCATGCCGGCAGCGGTGATGTAGGCGACCAGGTCGCCGGCGGTGGCGTCGCCGCGCAGGTAGAGGACCAGTGTCAGCAGGACCGCCATCGCCGAGAAGGAAACCAGTTGCAGCGCCGGCGTGAAGGTGGCGCCGGTCTTGACCATGCGCAGCTGCTTGCGCATGTTGTCTTCGCTGGCCGCCTTGAAGCGTCTGGCTTCGTAGGGCTCGCCACCAAAACTGCGGACGGCGCGGTAACCCTGGATGGTTTCCGAGGCAACATGCGTCAGTTCGCCCATCGTCGCCTGGATCTGCTTGCTCTGCTTGCGGAACTTGCGACTGGCGCGGCTGACCATGGCACCGATGACGGGCAGGATGACGATCATTACGGCGGTCAGTTTCCAGTTCATCCACAGCAGGTAGCCGAACAGGAAGATCACAGTCAGGCCTTCGCGGACGACGACCTTGATGGCGTCGGTGGCGGCGCCGGTGACCATGGTGACGTTGTAGGTGATGCGTGAGATCAGGTGGCCGGAATTGTTGTCGTCGAAATAGCGGTTCGGCAGATGCAGAAGGCTGTTGAACAGGGCCTGGCGAAGGTCGTTGATCAGGCCGAGCGAAACCTTGGCCAGGAAGTAGTTGCCGAGGAAGGAACCGACGCTGCGCCAGGCGACGATCAGCAGCATCAGCAGCGGGACGCCGAACATCAGTTGCACGCTGCCGATCAGCGGCAGGTCGTGGTGCGTGGTTTCCGGCGGGGCGCTCAGACCGTCGACGAAGTACTTGAGCACCGAGGCGAGCATCGGTTCGGACGAGGCGAAGATGCCGAAGCCGAGCAGGCTGATCGCGAAATAGCCGACGTAGGGGCGGACGTAGGACAGGAGCCGGAGATAGATTTTCAGCGAGGATGCGGACTGGGCGCTGTCGTGCGACATGACTTGGCTTTGGGGAGGGCGACACGTTCGGTCGCAGTTGGGCGCGAGTGTACCACGCGGCAGATGACGAACCTGTTGCGCCATCGATGCTAAAATCGCCCGATTTTTCCGGGTAATTGGCATTGAAAACGCTGACGCAGCAGGAATATCAGGCGATGAGCGAAGGCGCACGCGTACTTGAGGCCGATCCGCACGGCGCCAAGGTGCTGCTCCTGGCCGACGGGACGATCCTCAAGCTGTTCCGGCGCAAGCGCCTGGTCACCTCGGCAATGATCTTCCCCTATGCAACGCGCTTTGCCAGCAATGCCCGCAAGCTGGCCGCGCTCGGCGTGCCAGTGCCGGAGGTGATCGACGTCCTGCGTATTCCCGAACTTGGCCGCGACGCCGTGCACTATCGTCCGCTGCCCGGTGTCACCCTGCGCCAGCTTGCCGGTGAGGCCTTGCCGGAAGAGCGCAAGCGTCGCCTGCGCGAAGCATTCAACCAACTGGTGGTGCTGCTGCACGACAACGGGGTCTATTTCCGTTCGCTGCACATCGGCAACGTCATCGTTACGCCGGACGACCGGCTCGGACTGATCGATTTCTCCGACATGCGCATCTATCCGTGGGCGCTCGGCAGCTACCTGCGTCGGCGCAACATCCAGCGCCTGTACAAGGTGGCGACGGAGATCGAATGGATCGACCTGCCGTTCATTCTCGGCAAGGGACGGCGATGAGTGCGGCCATGTTGCGGCCTTTCCTGGCCTATCTGCTGCGCGGCCGTCTCGCTTTCCCGGGCGGGCACCGGCCGCCGGCCGGGCACACCGTCCCGGCACGATTCGCCGGCATCGGCGTTGCCGCTTCGCCCGACCCGGCGGTTGACGACTGGATCATCGCCACCCTGCGCGGGGCCGGCATCGTCAACGTCCGACTCGACTTCACCTACGGCGATGCCGACGGACCGGCCGGGCGCCTGCTCGGTCGCCTGCTCGACGCCGGTTTCCATGTCGTCCTCCACCTGCTGCAGCCGACCGATGCCGCGCGGGCGATGCCCGATGCCGCCGCCGGCGCAGCCTGGCGAGAGTTCGTCGGTGCCACGCTGGATGCTTTCGGTGAGCGGGTGGCGATGATCGAAGCCTGTTCGACGATCAACCGCCGACGCTGGGCCGGCTATACGCCGGACGGTTTTTTCGCCGCCTGGGACATCGCCTGGCAGGAAATCCGGCAGCGCGGCCTGCTGCTCGCCGGGCCGAGCATCACCGACTTCGAACCACCGTGGAGTGTCGGCATCCTGGCCGGCTTGCAGGCCCGCGGCCGCCTGCCCGACATCCATACCGACAACCTGTTCGCCGAGCGGGCGACCGAGCCGGAGCGCGACGACCCGAAGGTCCTCGGTCCCCGGCTGGCCGGCCTGCTGCGCATGAACCTGGTCAAGAAGGCACGCCTGCTGCAGCGCATCGGCGCCGACTTCGGCGTACTCCGGCTGTTCTCACCGGCCGCCTTCTGGACCCTGCCAAGGATCGGCCGCCAGCTGCCGGCAACCGAGCAGAAACAGGCCGATTACCTGACCCGCTACCTGGTCCTCGCCGCCGCCTCGGGGGCGCTCGAGGGGGCATGGTGGGGGCCGCTGATCTGCCACCGCGAGGGACTGGTGGACGACGGCGCGGCGCAGTATCCGGCGCTCGAGCGGATCACCCACTACGCTGCGGTCGACGGGGCGCTGGCCGACTTCCGCCCGCGTCCGGCGCTGGCCGCCCTGGCCGCGTTCAACGCCCGCATTCCGGGGCAGCGCTATCTCGGCTGCCTGGCCGGCGGCGATGGCCTCGAGGTTCATGCCTTTGCCACTGCCGACGGCGGCCTGACCCATGTCGCGTGGACCATCAATGGCCGGGCGGCGGCGCTGGTCGACGTTTACGATGTGGCGACGCTGGCCGCCGCCTGTTTTCTCGACCGCGACGGCGCGGCGCTCGCGGAAGCGCCGACGCTGCTGACCGAGATGCCGGTCTATATCGACTGGCCGACAGCGATGCCGGTTACTCTCAAGCCGGGGGCGGGGTTACTGCCGGATGTGGCGATCGACGTTCATGGCGGCAAGGCGCTACATTTCTTCCGGGCCGACGGCTGGCAGGGCATCGTCGCAGCCGAGACGCCAGCGGCGGCCCGAGCACTGCTTGCCGCGTTGCCGCCCGCCTCACTGCAGGTGCAGCGGGCGGCAGTGCTGCGTCACGCCCGCAACGCGATCTGGTCGCTTCCCGACCCGCGCGATCCGGCGGTTCGCCTGGTCGTCAAGCAGCCGGTGAAGATGCATCTGCACAAACAATGGCTCGATCGTTTCAAGCCGTCGAAGGCGTTGCGCAGCTGGAGCGGCACCTGCGAACTGCAGCGCCGTGGTATCGGCGTTGCGCAGCCGGTCGCCTGGTTCGAGAAGATCGGCGACACGACGCTGAAGCAGAATTTCTACGTTTGCGAATATGTCGAGGCCGAGTTCTCCGTGCGCCAGATGCTTTCCGCGCTGGCGGCGGGAGAGACGACTTACGCCGGTCTGCCGGCCGCCAGCTGTTATCGCCAGTTGTGTGCTTTCCTGTTGCGTTTGCACGGGAGTGGGATGTTTTTCCGCGACCTTTCGGGCGGCAACATTCTGGTCAAGAAGCAGGCCGATGGCGATCTGGTTTTCGCCTTGATCGATACCGGGCGCATCCGTGTTTTCTCGCAAGCTTTGCCACTGAGGTTGCGCCTGGCCGACCTCGTCAGGGTCTGCAACAAGTTGCACTGGGCTGGCCGGGAACAACTGCTGGGCGGCTATTTTTCAGCAATCGGCGAGAAGTTTTCCTGGCGACACCGCCTGGCTTTCATGAAGTATGACCTGAAGGTTGTTGCCAAAAGGCGGATTGGACGAAAAGCCTTCGGGCGGCTTTTCGGTAAGTGATTGATGAGCGATCAAAATGTGGCGCAGGGGCTCGCAGCAAATAGCGAGCATCGGAAGGAAATCGATGGCCTGAGGGCAATCGCGGTACTTTCCGTGGTTTTCTGCCACGCCGGGTTTGCGGTTTTTGCCGGCGGTTTTGTCGGCGTTGATGTCTTTTTCGTCATCAGCGGCTACCTCATCACTTCCATCATCCTGCGCGAACTCGACGCCGGTACGTTCTCCTTGCGGCGTTTCTACGAGCGTCGGGCGCGCCGTATTCTGCCGGCACTTTTCCTGATGCTTGCGGTATGCCTGCCGCTGGCTTGGTGGTGGCTGTGGCCGGCTGATTTCCGGGATTTTGCGAAGAGCCTGGTTTATGTCGTGCTGTTTGCATCGAACATCCATTTTTTCAAGGAAATCGGTTATTTCGCGCCGGACGTCGAGTTGCGGCCCTTGCTTCATACCTGGAGCCTAGGTGTCGAAGAGCAGTACTACATCCTTTTTCCGCTCATCCTCATGTTTGTCTGGCGAGTGCGTCGCCATTGGCTGGCGGGAGGGGTGGTCGTCCTGCTGATGCTCAGTCTGCTGGGGGCGCAGTTAGGGTTGGCACGTTTGCCCGAAGCGAGCTTCTACCTGCTGCCGGCCAGAGCCTGGGAACTGATACTCGGCGCTGTTTACGCGCTTCTGGTCGCGCAACGTCACCCCGTGGCTCAGGTGCCGCAACCTTGGCGCAACCCTCTGAGTTTGGCCGGGCTGGGAATGATTCTGTGCGCGGTTTTCCTGTATTCGCCGGCCACGCCATTTCCGGGGCTGAGTGCCCTGATGCCGACGCTCGGCGCACTGCTGGTGATTGCTGCCGCTACGCCAGAAACTCTGGCGGGAAAGCTGCTCGCCTGGCGCCCGGTGCAATGGGTCGGTTTGTGTAGCTACAGCATCTATTTATGGCATCAGCCCGTGTTCGCCTTTGCCCGGTATCGTCTGGACGAGCCGGGTATGCCATTGATGGCGGCGTTGATTGCGCTGACGCTGATGTTGGGGTATCTGAGCTGGCGTTATGTCGAAGGGCCGTTTCGCCGGCCGTGCTGGCAGGGCCGGCGCCTTGCCGCTTTCGCGCTTGTCGGCATGGCGGCTTTTATCGTTTTTGGCATGACAGGAAAACACCGCGCCGATATCTTCAAACGGTTTGCGCCCGCCTATGAGGTGCAGATTGGCGTTGAACGACAGTTGAGCCGCAACTACGGGCTGGATAAGGCATGTGATGAGCTGAGGGGGAACCCGCAATGTCAGACGGCCGACAATCCGGAAGTCCTCCTGTGGGGGGATTCCTATGCCATGCATCTGGCCGACGGGATTATTGCGTCGCAGCCGGATGTCGGTCTGGTGCAGCGTACGGAAAGTGGTTGCGCACCGTTGTTGGGGATCGCTCCGGTGCGAGGTGGCAACCTCAGTGCTGCCGAGGCATGTTTGCGTTTCAACGAGGATGTCCTGGCCGAACTGAAGCGCATGCCCAGCATCCGTTATGTGGTCCTGGCATCGCCTTTTGCGCAGTATCTCAAGTCCGAAAATTCGCTTCTGGTCGAGGATGGGCGCTTGCTGCCAGTAGATTCCGGCCTGGTATTGAAAGCGTTGCAGGAAACGCTGCGGCGGCTAGAGGAGATGCAGGTTTCGACGGTCGTGGTTAGTCCGCCGCCAGCGAACGGGGGTGATCTCGGGAAATGCCTTGCCCGGTCGGTATTGCTTGAGCGCAGCCTTGCGCACTGCGATTTTGCGCAAAGCGAAATGAGTCTCGAGCGCCTCGCGGTTTACCGGTTGCTTGCGGCCTTGCCGTCTGGAACTCGTGTTGTCTGGCTACACGAACTCATGTGTCAGGGTGGGCACTGTGCCAGTCATGACGGCAATACTTTCCTCTATCTCGATGAAGGTCACCTGTCGCGCGATGGCTCCGTCTTGCTCGGGAAAAAATACGACTTTTACCGGCTGTTTACCGGGGGCAAGGCGCTTACAGATCGGGAAAAGCCCTGATCAGATCGCTGCACACCCGGTCCACATCGCGCGTTTCGTAATCGGCCACGAGTTCGGCTGGATCTGTTATTCCCTGGATAGATTCGGCATTGAGCCAAGCGGGTTCTTTCATCCCGAAGGCCGAATAATAGTCAGCGAATTTCTCAGAAGATTTGATTCTTCCGGAAATGACGATACGGCGGTTGGGGATGCCCAATGCGTCGCTGACAATCAGGCCGTGCATGCTCGACGATACGATGAAGTGGCAGCGCATGACGTCCGCCAGGATGTCGTCGATCGGAGAAAAAACGTTGATCAGGCGGCTGCCGGGGATAGACAGCAACTGCGCCACGGCTGCGCTGTCGTGGTCGACGAAATGCGGGATGATTCCCAACGAATAGCGTTTTTCCGGCCGCGGGCGGGCCGACCAGTAATCGCGGACCAGCAGCCCGGGATCGCCCAGAACCGGTGGCGTTGACGGGGCGGGCTGGATGCGCTCGCGGGTGAAGCTGCCGCGTACTGCGTGATAGAAATGGCGCCCGGAAAAGCGTTCCTCGGCATCGCCGGCGCCGCTGCCCCAAATGTGCAGGCGGCGTGGCAGGAAGAAACGGCGGGCCTTGCGTTCCCGTTTGAGGATGGTGCCAATGGCGAAAAGGTCGGCTTGCTCGACCGGCGCAAATACGACTGGCCGGCGTGCCACCAACTCGACCATGAGCGGTGAGAGATAGTCGCCGAAGTTCTGCAGTGCCGGGTTTTCGGCGCCGTCTCCGCGCCACCAGTAGAGTTTGATCGGTTTCATCGGGAATCGGCGGGGCGCAGCAGTAGGCGTACGAACTTGCTTAGATAGGACCAGCGCAGTGCCTGGCGCCAGTCGCGGCGGAATGCTTCGCGGTAACGTTCGGCGGCCTGCTGGTGATGTCCGCCCAGATAAAGGGTACGGAAGGTCGAAAGCAGGCGCTGCGCTTCGTAGGAGGTGCGAAGCGGCTGGCAGGGTTCGGGGAGCCTTTCAAAAACCAGGCGGGCGATGTGTTCCGGAGCTGTCCGGCGAGACAGGGTCGCGTCATGGCGCAAGCTGTCCGAATGTTTGACAATGCGGACCAGGGCTTGGGGCAGGAGCGTTGTGCGGGAATGGGCGACCATGTAGGCGAAAACCGGCAAATCTTCCGATTGCCGCAAGTCTTCCGGATAGGGGCGTTGTTCGACGAAGCTGCGTCGGAACAGGCTGGCGCCATGGACAACCGAAATCGATTTTTTCAGCAAGTAATTCCGGATGCGTTGCTCTGGTGTACCGCTGACGGGCGTCGGGGGAGAATTCTTTTCCCGCCCTTTGTCATCAATTGTCAGGTGAGCGCCCAGAACCATGTCCGTTTCCGGGTGGCTGTCGAGCGCATCCTGTAAGGCGGACAGGGTGCCGGGCAAAAGCTGGTCGTCGGCGTCGAGAAAGAGCAGGAATTCGCCACGTGCCAGACGCATGCCGTGGTTGCGTGCGGCAGCGGGCCCCGCGTTGCTCTGGCGGGCGCAGTGCACAGCCAGCCCTTCGGGAAAGTGGAGCCTGGCGAGGACGGTGGCTGTTTCGTCGGTGGAACCGTCATCGACGACGATAAGCTCGCTCCTGTGGTCGAGTTGGCTGACTACCGACTGGATCGCTTGCTGGACCGGCCCGGCGTAGTTGTAGGTCGGAATGACAACAGTGATTCTCGGCTGGGGGGTCATTGTCCGGCGGAGCGACAGGGTTTGACCACCAGCACGTCCTGCATGATCAGGTACTGCAGGTCCGACCCGAAGAACATGTTCAGCGCATCGGTCGGCGAGCAGATCATCGGTTCGCCGCGCCGGTTGAGCGAGGTGTTGAGCACGACGCCGTTGCCGGTCAGCTTTTCCATCGCCTTCATCAGGTCGTAGTAGCGCGGGTTGTAGTCGCGCTTGAGGACCTGGGCGCGCGAGCTGCCGTCTTCGTGGACGACTTCCGGCACGCGCGTCTTCCATTCCTCGGCGACTTCGAAGGTGAAGGTCATGAACGGTGCCGGGTGGTCGCTGCCCAGCATCTGCGGGCCGACCGTGTCGAGCATGCTCGGGCAGAAGGGGCGCCAGCGTTCGCGGAACTTGATCTGCTCGTTGATCCGGTCGGCGACGCCGGGCGCGCTCGGGCAGCCGAGGATGGAGCGCCCGCCCAATGCGCGCGGGCCGAATTCCATGCGCCCCTGGAACCAGGCGACCGGGTTGCCGTCGGCGAGAATCTGCGCGATGCGCTCGGGCACGGCGGTGTCGCCGTCGGCGATGACTTCGAATTGCGGCTTGGCCGGGTGGCGGGCGCAGGCGGCGATGACGTCTTCGTTGCTGAATTGCGGGCCGAGGTAGACGTGCTCCATCTTCTCGACCGGTACGCCGCGCTCGACCGAGACGTAGGCGGCGGCACCGATGGCGGTACCGGCATCGCCGGAAGCCGGCTGGACGAAGAGTTCCTTCAGTTCCGGGCGGGCGATGATCTTCTGGTTGAGCTTGACGTTGAGCGCGCCGCCGCCGGCAAAGGCGAGGCGGCCGGTTTCCTTGAGGATGTCGCCGAGGTAGTAGTCCATCATCTGCAGCGACAAATCCTCGAACAGCTTCTGCATGCTCGCCGCGTAGTGGATGTACGGGTCGTCGGCGATGTCGCCGTGGCGCATCGGGCCGAGCCACTCAATCAGCTTGGGCGAGAAGTAGTAGCCCTTGCCCTTTTCCTTGTAGCGGCGGAAGCCGATCACGTTGGCGTAGTCGGTGTTGATGATCAGCTCGCCGTTCTCGAACTTGGCCAGGCGCGAGAAATCGTATTTCGTCGGGTCGCCGTAGGGCGCCATGCCCATCACCTTGTATTCGCCGTCGAGCATCTCGAAGCCGAGGTATTCGGTGATCGCGCCGTACAGGCCGCCGAGTGAGTCGGGGTCGTAGAACTCCTTGATCTTGCGAATCTTGCCGTTCTCGCCGACGCCGAAGAAGGTGGTCGCGTATTCGCCCTTGCCGTCGATGCCGAGGATCGCTGTTTTCTCCTGGAAGCCGGAGCAGTGATAGGCGGAGGAGGCGTGCGTCAGGTGGTGCTCGACCGGGATGATCTCGGTCTTCGCGAGGTCGAAACCGAGCTGCGCCAGGCACCATTCGATCCGCTTCTTGTAGCGCTTGAAGCGGCGGTTGCCGGTGAGCAGCGCGTCGAGCGAGCGGTCGGGGGCGTACCAGTAGCGTTTGGCGTAGTGCCAGCGCGCCTTGTCGGCCAGGCTGATCGGCGCGAAGGGAATGGCCACGGCGGTGACGTCCTTCGGCTTGATGCCGGCGAAATCCAGGCAGAAGCGGGCGGCTTCGTAGGGCATGCGGTTCTTGGCATGCTTGTCGCGGACAAAGCGTTCTTCTTCGGCGGCTGCGACGAGCTTGCCGTCGATGTAGAGGGCGGCGGAAGGATCGTGGGTGAGGGCGCCGGAAAGGCCGAGGATGGTCAGTGCCAAAGTGGGTGTCTCTTCTTGAAAAAACCTGCCGGAACAAGGGGCTGCCGGCGGAAAGCTCGCAGTATACCCGGTCGCCGCGGCTTAGGTGCCGAGCGCCGCGCCGTGCGCGGCGAGCAGCGCGGCCCAGTCGTCGGCGTCCCAGAGTTTCTGATGGCGGCGCAACTGATCGAGATCGTGCCGGGCGGCGCGCCAGGCGAGGTAGGGGCGGCGCAACTTTTCGAGGTCGATCAGGGCAATCTCCGGTTTGCCGTCCCGCCAGCGGACCATCACGTGTTTGTCGTAGAGGCAGCTGTGCTGCAGGTGGGCGCGGTGCATGCGGCCGATGGTGTGGCCGACGGCGGTCGCCAGTTGGCGCTTCTCGGCGGCGCTAAGTTCGCCGACGTCGGCGATGGCGCGAAAGCCCGCCAGCTCGCGGGTGACCAGCAGGCCGAGATGGCCTTCGCCGGTTTTCCGGCTACCGTGGAAAACGGGTTCCGGAACGGTGATGCCGAGCTGCTGCAGGCGCTTGATGTTGGCGAATTCGCGGTTTGTGGTCGGGATGCCGAAGGGGTGGCGCAGGCTGCGGCAGAGGTGGTTGCTCTGCTTCTTGATGAAGTACAGCGTGTCGCCGTAACGACAGGTGACCATGCCGCTCCAGCCGGCGCGGCGGACGTTGGGTTCCTCGAACCAGTCGCCGGGGGCGTTCCACCAGCCGTCGAAGTCGTCGGGAGGCGTGTTAGCGGCAGGGGGGCGGGTATCGGGCATGGGCTGTCCAGTGCGGGTCAATAAGGGCGGGCTTCGCCTTCCGGGCGAGTCTTGAAGCGACGGTGCACCCAATAGTACTGGCTGGGCATGGTACGTACGGCGCTTTCGATCCAGGCGTTCATGCGCGCGGCGTCGGCCACCGGATCGGGGCCGGGAAAGTCGGGCCAGGCATCGCCGATGGTCGTTTCGTAGCCGGCGCTGCCCGGCAGGATGCGGGTGACGCAGGGCAGGACGACGGCGCCGGCCGCTTTCGCCAGGCGTGGCAGGCCGGTGATGGTGGCGGTCGAGATGCCGAAGAAGGGAACAAAAACCGCGTCGCGCCGGCGTGGGTTGAGGTCGGGCAGGTAGTAGAACGGCCGGCCGGCCTTCATCGCCTTGACCGTCGCCCGCACGCCGTCTTCGCGTGAGAGCAGCAGCTGGTTGCCGAAACGGCTGCGGCCGGCGAGCAGGACCTGGTTGAACACCGGGTTGGTCTGCGTCGAGTAGATGCTGACGATGTCGAAACGCATGGTGATCGCCACACCGCCGGCGTCGAGGCCGAGGAAATGCGGGGCGAGCAGGATCACCGGGCGGCCGGCGGCGAGTTCGGCGTGGATTTTTTCCTCGCCGCGGACGCGGACCAGGCGCTCGATACGGACGCGGCTACCCCACCACAGGATGCCGCGCTCGAGCATGCTGCGACCGAGCAGGGCAAAGTGTTCGCGCACGAGTTGGCGTCGCTCGGCGGCCGCCAGCTCTGGGAAACAGAGGTCGATGTTGATATCGGCGACCCGCCGCCGGCGGCGGCCGAAGCGGTAGAGCACACCGCCCAGCGCGCGCCCGAGCGGGGCGAGCAGGGGCAGGGGCAGCAGGTGCAGCAGCCAGAGCAGTGCGACGGCGAGCAGGCTGGGCAGTCGGGTCAGCATGGCGGAAGCGGTGGCCGAAGTTCGGGAAAGCCTCCCGGCGGCTGCCGGGAGGGGAGTTTGGTGGGACCGCAGGGGCTCGAACCCTGGACCAAAGGATTATGAGTCCTCTGCTCTAACCGACTGAGCTACAGTCCCGTGAAACTTAGTTGCCGGTCGGGTCGAGGAAGCTGCGCAGCTTGTCGGAACGGCTCGGGTGGCGCAGCTTGCGCAGCGCCTTGGCTTCGATCTGACGGATGCGCTCGCGGGTGACGTCGAACTGCTTGCCGACTTCTTCCAGCGTGTGGTCGGTGTTCATCTCGATACCGAAGCGCATGCGCAGGACCTTGGCTTCACGCGTCGTCAGGCTGTCCAGGATGTCCTTGGTGACGCCACGCAGGCTGGAGAACATCGCCGCGTCGGCCGGGGCCAGCGTCGTCTGATCCTCGATGAAATCGCCGAGGTGCGAGTCGTCGTCGTCGCCGATCGGGGTTTCCATGGAGATCGGCTCCTTGGAAATCTTCATGATCTTGCGGATCTTGTCTTCCGGCATGTCCATCTTCTTGGCCAGCGTCGCCGGATCGGGCTCGGCGCCGGTTTCCTGCAGAATCTGGCGGGAGATGCGGTTCATCTTGTTGATCGTTTCGATCATGTGCACCGGGATGCGGATGGTGCGCGCCTGGTCGGCGATCGAGCGGGTGATCGCCTGGCGGATCCACCAGGTGGCGTAGGTCGAGAACTTGTAGCCGCGGCGGTATTCGAACTTGTCCACCGCCTTCATCAGGCCGATGTTGCCTTCCTGGATCAGGTCGAGGAACTGCAGGCCGCGGTTGGTGTACTTCTTGGCGATCGAGATCACCAGGCGCAGGTTGGCTTCGGTCATTTCGCGCTTGGCGCGGCGGGCCTTGGCTTCACCGGTGGACATCTGCTTGTTGATGTCCTTCAGTTCCTTGAGCGAGATGCCGATGCGTTCCTGCAGGGCGAGCAGCTTCTTCTGCTCTTCCTGGATGTCCGGCGCGCTGCGGGTCAGGATGGCGACGTAGGTCTTCGGTGCGGCGGCGATTTCCGCCTCGACCCAGTCGAGGTTGGTTTCGTTGCCCGGGAAGGACTGGATGAAATGCGGACGCGGCATGCGCACGCGGTCGACGCAGATTTGCTGAATCTTGCGCTCGCAGCCGCGTACTTCGTCGACCATGCCGCGCACGCTGTCGCACAGGCGTTCGATGCTGCGCGAGGTGAAGCGGATGTTCATCAGCTCGTCGGAGAGTTGCTGCAGCAGCTTGACGTAGGCCTTGTCCTGAGAACCCTTGCTGGCCAGCGTCTTCTGCATCTTGGCGTGGATCGCGCGGATTTCCTTGAAGCGCTCGCAGGCCTCCGTTTTCAACTGCAGCAGCGAGGCCGAGGCGGCGCCACCGCCCTCGTCGCCGTCTTCGTCTTCTTCGGCGTCAGTGTCGTCGTCGCTGTCGATCGCAGCAGCTTCGGCGGCCGGGGCTTCCTCGACCGCGTTGGGGTCGATCAGGCCGTCGATCAGTTCGTCGATGCGCATTTCATCGGCTTCGACCTTGGTCGCCATGTCGAGGATGTCGGCGATCGTCGTCGGGCAGGCGGAGATCGCCTGGATCATGTGCTTGAGGCCTTCCTCGATGCGCTTGGCGATCTCGATTTCGCCTTCGCGGGTGAGGAGTTCGACCGAACCCATCTCGCGCATGTACATGCGTACCGGGTCGGTGGTGCGGCCGAATTCGGAATCGACGGTGGACAGCGCCTGTTCGGCCTGCGCCTCGACTTCCTCGTCGTCGGTGGCCGAGGCGGCAGTGTCCGACATCAGCAGGTCTTCGGCAGCCGGGGCTTCGTCGAAGACCTGGATGCTCATTTCGCTGAAGGTGGAGATGATCGCTTCGATCGACTCGGCGTCGACCACGTCGTCCGGCAGGTGATCGTTGATTTCGGCGTAAGTCAGGTAGCCGCGTTCCTTGCCCAGCTTGATCAGCGCCTTCAGCCGCATCTTGCGGGCTTCGGCGTCGAGCGGTTGCGGGGTTTCCGTCAGCGCGCCTTCGAGCAGCGCCTTTTCGGCAGCCTTGTCCTTGGCCTTGCTGCTGCGAGCCTTGGGAGCATCCTTAGCGGTGTCTTTTGCCTTAGCCATGAAAACGATCCGTTAGATTGGAGAAAACCGTAAATTTTACCACAACTTAGATACGTTTTCCCCGGGTGGTGAGAAACTGGATGTACGCCTGCTTTTCCGTCGCCGACAGGCCGGCGACGCCGCATTGCTGCGCTTTCGACTGCAACTGCGCGAAGTCGCGCATTTCCGCGGCATCGCGCAGCTTTTCCAGGGCGGCGCGAAATTCCGCCTCGGCCTCGCCGTCGTCGCCGTCGAACGGCAGTTCGAGGGCTTCCGATGCCGCCGTCTCGATCATCTGTTCTTCGGGCTGGCCGCGCAGGCGCTCGCGCAGGGCGGCGTAGCTTTGTCCGTCGCCGCCGCTGGAAAGTTCGTGCAATTTCAGCAGCGCCGGCTTTTCCGGGGTGTCGGGCAGCAGTTCGATCGGCAATTGGGCGGCAAGTTGCGGCTGGTGCAGGACGATGCGCAGCAGCGCGCGACTCAGCGACGGCGCGCTGCGCTTGGCGCGGGCCGGTGCCGGCGGCGCGTAGGACTTGAGTTCGCACAGGCGCTCGACCTCCTGCTGGGCGAAGCCGCTGGCCTCGGCCAGGCGTTTGACCAGTTGCAGGCGGAGCAGCGGCGTCGGCAGCTTGAGCAGCAGCGGCTTGGCTTCGTAGATCAGCCGCGCCTTGCCCTCGGCGTTGGTCAGGTCGCAGCGCTGCGCCAGTTCGCGCAGCAGGAAATCGGAAAGCGGCATCGCCTGGGCGACCAGGCGCTCGAATTCGGCCTGGCCGCGTTCGCGGACGAAGCTATCGGGGTCGTGCTCGGGCGGCAGGAAGACGAAGCCGATCCGCTTGTTGTCGGCCAGCGCCTCCAGTGCGTTTTCCAGCGCCCGCCAGGCGGCCTTGCGGCCGGCGGCGTCGCCGTCGAAGGCGAAGACGATGCGGTCGACCTGGCGCAGCAGTTTCTGCACGTGGGTCGGCGTCGTCGCCGTGCCCAGCGTCGCCACCGCGTTGCCGATGCCGTGCTGGGACAGCGCGATGACGTCCATGTAGCCTTCGGTGACGATCGCTGTATCGGTGGCGCGCATGGCCTGGCGCGCCTGCGGTAGGCCGAACAGTTCGCGGCCTTTTTCGAACAGCGGCGTCTCCGGCGAGTTCAGGTATTTTGGCTCACCCTGGTCGATGACGCGGCCGCCGAAGGCGATGATGTCGCCCTTGGGGTTGATGATGGGGATCATCAGGCGGTCGCGGAAGCGGTCGTAGCGGCGGCCGGAGTCGTTGTCGATGACCAGGCCGGCCTGCTTCAGCGCGTCGCTGTCGTAATCGGCGAATACTGCCTGCAGGTTCTGCCAGCCGTCCGGGGCGTATCCGATGCCGAAGCGGGCGGCTGTCTCGCCGGTCAGGCCGCGCCGCTTGCAGTAGTCGATGGCGCGCGGCGACTGGCGCAGTTGTTCCTTGTACCAGGCGGCGGCGCGGCCCATGACCTCGATCAGGTTGCGGGTGTTGCCGCCGCTGTGCGGGGTGTGGCTGCCGTCGTCGGGGACGGTCATGCCGGCGCGTGTGGCCAGTTCGCGCACAGCGTCGACGAAGCCCATGCCCTGGTATTCCATGACGAAACCGATGGCGGTGCCGTGGGCGCCGCAGCCGAAGCAGTGGTAGAACTGCTTGCTCGGACTGACCGTGAACGACGGTGTCTTTTCGTTGTGGAAGGGGCAGCAGGCGGCGTAATTGGCGCCCGCCTTCTTCAGCGGTACGTAGCTGTCGACCAGGTCGACGATGTCGACCCGGGCCAGCAGATCCTGGATGAAGTCTTCCGGGATCATGGTCTGCGCATCAGTCGGCGAGGGCGGCCTTGACCAGTCGGGAGACTTCCGCCATGTCGGCCTTGCCGGCCAGGCGCGGCTTCAGTACGGCCATCAGCTTGCCCATGTCGGCCGGGCCGGCGGCGCCGGTTTCGGCGACGGCGGCGGCAACCGCCGCGGCAACTTCGGCGCTGCCCATCTTTTCCGGCAGGTAGGCGCCGAGGATGGCGATCTCCGCCTGTTCGGCATCGGCCAGATCCTGGCGGCCGGCGGCCTGGTACTGGGCGACGCTGTCCTTGCGCTGCTTGACCAGTTTCTCGATGGCGGCGACGGTGGCGTTGTCGTCGAGTTCACAGCGCTCGTCGACTTCCTTCTGCTTGATCGCCGCCAGCAGCAGGCGGATTGCGGCGAGGCGAGCGGTTTCCTTGGCCTTCATGGCCGTCTTCATGTCTTCGGTGATGCGTGCTTTGAGGGTCATCGTCGTTGCTGTGGCGGAAAAAGGACAAAGCCGCCGGCTTTTGAGGGCGGGCGGCTTGGTGTTTGCAGCGAAGGCGTACTCGATCAGTACATCTTCGGCGGCAGGGTCAGGCTGCGGAGACGCTTGTTCTGACGCTTGACAGCGGCGGCGGCCTTGCGCTTGCGTTCGGCCGTGGGCTTCTCGTAGAACTCACGGGCGCGCAGCTCGGTCAGGAGACCCGTCTTTTCGACCGTGCGCTTGAAGCGGCGAATCGCCACCTCGAACGGCTCGTTTTCCTTGACACGAATGCTCGGCATAAAAATCACCCCCTTCCGTCAGGCGCCCGCCAGGTCAAGTAATCGGCGGTGCGCGCAAATTTGTATCCGCGGATTGCGGAAAGCTCGAGATTCTATGCCAGATATCCCAGCCTGATCAAGTGTTAAAATGCGCCTCCCATGCTGATCCTCGGTGTTGAATCCTCCTGCGACGAAACCGGCATCGCGCTCTACGACAGCGCGGCCGGCCTCGTCGCCCACGCCCTCCACTCGCAGGTGGCGATGCATGCCGAATACGGTGGCGTCGTTCCCGAGCTGGCTTCGCGCGACCACATCCGGCGCGTCGTGCCGTTGTTGCGCTCGGTGCTGGCGCAGTCGGGCAAGGCGCTGGCCGATGTCGATGCCGTCGCCTACACCCGCGGCCCCGGCCTCTCCGGCGCGCTGCTCGTCGGCTGCGCCTTCGCCGAAGCGCTGGCGCTGGCGCTCGACAAGCCGACGCTGCCGGTGCATCACCTCGAAGGCCATCTGCTGTCGCCGCTGCTGTCCGCCGATCCGCCGACCTTTCCCTTCGTCGCCCTGCTCGTTTCCGGCGGCCACACCCAGTTGATGCGGGTGAGCGCCGTCGGCGACTACGAACTCCTGGGCGAAACCCTCGACGATGCCGCCGGCGAAGCCTTCGACAAGAGCGCCAAGCTGCTCGGCCTGCCCTATCCGGGCGGCGCGCTGCTCTCGAAGCTGGCCGAAGCGGGCACCCCTGGCCGCTTTTCGCTGC
The DNA here is from genome assembly GCF_048146105.1 of Azonexus caeni. Lineage (NCBI taxonomy): Bacteria > Pseudomonadati > Pseudomonadota > Betaproteobacteria > Rhodocyclales > Azonexaceae > Azonexus > Azonexus caeni. The sequence goes on along the minus strand of NZ_JBKJAD010000028.1, from coordinate 610 downwards.
CGCGACCGATGCTGCATTCGGGCGATCTCAATTTCAGCTTTTCCGGATTGAAGACGGCGGTCCTGACGCTGGTCCGCGAGCACGGCGACAGCGCCGATGAGAATTTCCGTGCCGATGCCGCCTGTGCCTTCCAGGAAGCGATCGTTGAGGTGCTGCTCAAGAAATCGCTGCTCGCCCTCAAGCAGACCGGCCTGCAGCGCCTGGTCGTCGCCGGCGGTGTCGGCGCCAACCGGCAGTTGCGGGCGAGTCTGGACGCGGCGGCGAAGCGCAAGCGTTTCCGGGTCCATTACCCGGAGCTCGAATTCTGTACCGACAACGGCGCCATGATCGCCCTCGCCGGCTGCCTGCGCCTGCAGGCCGGCGCCGTTGCCAAGCCGGCCGGCAGCTTCGCGGTGCAGCCGCGCTGGCCGTTGAGCGACTTGCAGCGCTGAGTTTCAGCGCTGCGCCAGCAGCGCGCCGATCTTCCGGCGGGCGCCGCTGCCTTAGGGAAACGCTGAACAATTCACCGAGCCCTGGAGAATGAAGCAGGTGAAGGTGATTTGACCGGGAAGTGGGCTGATTTTTGTGGTCCGGTACGGGGATTCTCGTGGCATTTTGTTCATTTTCCGTT
>NZ_JBKJAD010000027.1:0-58394 GCF_048146105.1 Azonexus caeni | reverse complement strand
TGTGGACTTCCCAGGCAGAAAATCCGCTATGCGTGACCACTGGTCATCGGTGAGCATTCGGCGATCCATGTCTTGTATCCAAAAGACAGGATGTAAACACAATTCCGCAAATGTGAACAGCCCCTAGCCGACGACCAGCGACGGCGCCATGCGGGCGAGGATCTCCCGCGCCGGCAAGCGGATTTCGGGCGCCACATCGTTGAGCAGCTCGGCGTTGCCGGCCACCGCCGCCACCAGGGCGGCTCGCACCGGCTGCAGGGACTCGCCAATGCCGGACGCGTCCAGCTCGGCCAGGACGCGCTCGCCGACCTGCAATTCCACGGCAGATGGCAGCATGGCCACGATTTCCCGCAAATACGCCGGAGCCGCAGCGACTTGCTCTTGCTGCGCGGCGAACAATCGACGGATTTCGCCCATCAGTTCATCCGCCGTAGCAATGTGCGCCGCTTGAGACGGCGCCGGCTCGGCGCAGCGCAGCGCATCCGGAACGACGCCCGGATCGAGGCTGAAGTAGGCATGCAGAAATCCGACCAGCCGCATCAACCTGCGCCGCGCACGTCGACCAGCGCGCATCAGATACCAGATGTTGAAGAAACGTTCGGCGACCTGGAAAGCCATGCGCTTACCCTGCCCAGCCTTGACCTTTTCAACGATGCCAGCTTGCGCCAGACGATCGAGCTGGGCCGAGGCCTGGTTGACACTCCAGCCCAGGGCATCGGCAAGCTGACGGGCACTCATCGGGTTCCAGTGCACGGCCAGCTTGTCGAGCAGCAGTTGCGCCTGTGCTGGCATTTCGTCGAAACGAGCCTTGTACTGGGGCGTCACTTCATCGAGCAGACTCTCGAGATCGGCGCACACATCGCTGTCGAATCCCTTCGACAACACGCCGTAGACCAGCACGGCGAGACGCGGGTTGCCGCCAGTCAGCGTATGCAGCACGCGCATGCGCCCGACATCCTCCTGGACTCGCCTGATCAGCGCTTCGGCACCGTGCCGGCGAGCGAGGTTGACGATGATCTCGCGCATTTCGTCTTCGCTGAGACCACGTAGTTCGTCGATGCGGAAGAAATCATAGAAAGCGCGGCCGTAGTCGTAGCTGGCTTCCAGTGCCCGGCTGCTGGCGCCGATCAGCATCAGTCGCGGATATTCCTGCAGGGCTTCGCGCAAGGCCCAATCCTTGTCCTTGAGGCGATCGAGAATCAAGTCGATGTTGTCGACGAGCAGGATCAGCCGGCGCCCCAGCTTTTCCGCGATACGCAACAAGGTTTGCAGGGCTCCTTCGCCATCCTTGCGGTCGAGACGCTCGACTTCTGCATCGATGGCGTTCATTTCGGCAGTGCGACCGTGGCTTTCCAGGTAATCGCCCAGGGCGTCGAGGCAGTTGAGCCAGAAATCGGCCAGACTGCCGACGTTGTACTGTTCTTCCGGGAAAACCAGGGGTATCCAGGCGGCGGCGAGTTCCTCGTCGTCATCGACGGCAATCGCCAAGCGGCGCAGCAGGGTGGATTTGCCCATGCCGCGTTGGCCGAGAATCAGCCGGTGTTGGGGGCGGGTACCCGGCTTCTCGCGACGAAAATCGTCGATGAACCGGGCGAGCAGTTTCGGGCGGGCGACGTAGTAGGTGCGCACCTCGTCGCGGCTCCACAGCGCCGGGTTATAGAGGGCGGAACGTTTCAGGGCGGTATCCAGACTCATGCTGCCAACCTCCGTTGCCAGAAAACGCGCAGCCATTCCAGCCTGAAAGCGTAGCGTCCCTCCCGTTCAATCAGGTAGCCATCACTGGTCAGCACTTCGAGCAGGTAGTTGAGCGTCTTGTCGCGTGCCGCCGGATCGCCGATGACGGCTGCCATCGCCTGCTCCAGGTTGTCTCGGGTGTTGCCTGCGCTCGATCGGCAGATTTGGGTCAAGATCCTTGCCGCATGCCCCGCTTCTGGCTGGCCAAGCTCCTCGTCCAGTCGCTGGCGCCAGTAGTCGAAGTGATTTCGATAACCCATGCCCAGCAGTTTCTCGAACACCCGCTCGACCATTGCCGCATCCGGCGTTCTACCGCTTTCCACGCATTCTTCGCGCAAGTGTTCGAACATCAGTTGCAGGTAGTAAGGTACCGGCCAGCCTACCCGCCGGACGATGACTGCACGCAAGCCTTCGTCAAGATCGATGGCGTAGCTCCTGGCAAGTTCACCTAAAAAGCGAAGAGCGCTTTCCTCGCTGAATGCATCAAGCGGAAAAGGCTCAAGGTCGTTGATCGTATCGCTCAGGCCCAACCGGGCGGCAAGCGTGTCCAGACCGATGGAACCGGCAAGCAGCCATTTGATGCGTCGGTAGTGGGTTTGCCGCAGGTCACGCAACCAATAGAGGAAGGCTCGCGCCCGGCGACGACCATCGTCGCCCTGCTGCAACAGGTTGATGATGAAGACCGGCAGTTCATCGACACACACCAGCCAGTCGTCGTCGCCATCCGCCAGCGCCTTGCCCAGTTCCTCACCGGCCTCGCGCCAGCTTTCGGGCCGGGCTTCGTGCCAATCGACACCAAAAGGACCTAGCTTGAAGCTCTTGATCTTGTCGAACAAGGCCTTTCTTCTCTGCTCAATGGTGTGCTCGGTAGCCAGCGCCTTGAACAGTTCGCGGATGCAGTCACTCTCGTTTTCGCACTTGGCAAAACTGCAATGCACGGCGTAGCGCTCATGCTGCTGTGCTGTGGAACACAGGCGCAGAATCAGCGAGGTCTTGCCGATGCGTCGTGGCGTGAGCATCAGCAAGTGGCTACCCGCCAGCTTGCGCCAGGCACGCGCCTGCTCCTGCTCACGGTCGAAAAAGTCCTCACCTTCCACCGGATTACCGACACTGATTTTCATCGCCACCTCACAACAGAAAATTTGTACAACAATTTTGTTTTAAAAAATTTTTGCTGTAAAGCTATTCACTGCTCAAACCTTCACTAAAAACAAGGGAGACGCCACAATGCCGGCCATGGCAAAAAGAACCTTGATCCTCGGCGGCGCCCGTTCGGGCAAGAGCCGCCACGCCGAACAAATCGCCGCCGCATCCGGCCAGCGGGTCGTCTACGTCGCCACCGCCGAGTCGCGCGATGGCGAGATGGTGCGCCGCATCGCCCACCACCGCGCACGCCGCCCGGCCGACTGGGGCTGCGTCGAGGAACCGCTCTATCTGGCTACCCGCCTGCGCGAACTGGCGGCGCCCGACTCCTGCCTCCTGGTCGATTGCCTGACGCTGTGGCTGTCCAACCTGCTCTTCGCCGGCCGCGCTGCGGCGCAGGCGGAAACCGGCGAAGCCATTTCCTGCCCGCTGTTCGCCGGAGAAACGGCGGCGCTGGTCGAAACGCTGCCGCAGCTACCCGGGCAGGTCATTCTGGTCTCCAACGAGGTCGGCTGGGGCATCGTGCCGATGCATCCGGTCTCGCGCCTGTTTGCCGACGAACAGGGCCGGCTCAACCAGCGTGTCGCGGCGGTCTGCGAGCGGGTTACGCTGGTCGCCGCCGGCCTGCCGCTGACGCTGAAATAGTCAGCCGCGCTTGCGCAACGTATAAACCCGCCACATCGCGTAGCCGGGCAGAAAATCCCGATGGCCGACGATGTCGAAGCCGGCCTCAGCGAACTCCGCCTCAATGACGCGGCGCGGCACGACGAAGCGGTTGTTGTTGACCTGCCGCCGCGCTTCCAGCCGGGCCCGCCGCCAGGCCTTGAAATTGCCGTCCACCCAAAGCGAAAGGACGACGCTTTCACAGGAAACTCGGTGAAATTCGCGCAGCATCGCCAGCCGGTGCGCCGGTTCGGCGATATGGTGCAGCAGGCGCATGCTGAACACGCAGTCAACAGCGCCGTCGCCCAGATCGATGGCGAAGGCCGAGGTCTGGAAGGCCTCGACGCCGGCAACGATCTCCGGCGCCTGCGTGGCCTGGGCCACGGCAATCATGTCGGCCGAGTTGTCGGCGGCGAGGATGCGACGCTCGCTCCGTTCCGCCAGCATCGGCCAGAAGCGCCCGGCGCCGCAGGGCAGATCAAGCACGCTGGCCGGGTCTCCAGCCATGGCCAGCGCCGCCCGCGCGATCCGCTGCTCGCGCCAGTCGGAAAGACGGCGCATCGGGCCAGCCCGATGCTTGTCGAAATACTGCTGGGCGTGCTTTCGGTCGTACTTGCGGGAGAACTCGAGTTCGATCGGTCCTGCTTGGCTCATGGAGGATATCCGGGTATCTGCGAACCCGGATACTAGAGGCCTCCCCCTTAACCAAACATGAACGAATCTCGACAGATTGCTACCGGATGTTTCTATGGCGTATTCACAGCAAGCAGGGGTAGCACGACGCTCAGCTTTTGCCAGTCGAATGCCGCTTCGACTGAATCGGCCAGACGTTCCAGATCGGCTTCGCGGCGCGCCGCGAAATCGACCCGATCAACCTCGCCGACACCGGCCCAGCGCAACAGCGCGGTCAACGCCTCGGGATGCTCGAAGACGCCGTGACAGTAGGTGCCGAGTAGCTGATCATCAGCCGAGATGGCTCCGTCGGCACGGCCGTCGGCAAGCTGCACGGCGGCCCGCGTCAGGCCATCGCCCTGAGTGACGCCAAGGTGGATTTCGTAGCCGATCATCGCCGGCTGTCCTTCGAGACGCAAGTGACCGCTCACATTGCGCAACTGCTTTTCGCATTCGAGCGTCGTATCAACCGCCAGGAAGCCGAGACCGGGCGTCGTTCCCGGTGATCCTTCGAGACCGAGCGGGTCGGCGATGCTGCGCCCGAGCATCTGGTAGCCACCACACAAGCCGATCACCTTGCCGCCGTAGCGCAGATGGCGGGCAATGGCCTGATCGTGGCCCTGAGTGCGCAGCCAGTCGAGGTCGGCGCGCACCGCTTTCGATCCAGGCAGGACAATCAGGTCGGCCGGCGGCAGCGCCTCGCCCGGCGCGATCCAGCGGAAGTCGACTTGCGGGTGCAGGCGCAGCGGATCAAGATCGTTGTGGTTCGAGGTGCGCGGATAGGCCGGCGCAACAACGCGGATTTTTGCTGCTTGCTTCCCGTCCACCGCAGCCGTCGCGATCGCGTCCTCAGCGTCAAGCATCAGCCCGTGCAGGTAGGGCAGAACACCAAGCACCGGCTTGCCGGTGCGCTGTTCGAGCCAGTCGAGACCGGGCTCGAGCAGTGCGATGTCGCCGCGAAAACGGTTGATGACGAAACCGACAACGCGCGCCTGCTCGGACGCCGACAACAGTTCCAGCGTGCCGACCAGGTGGGCAAAAACGCCGCCGCGGTCGATGTCGGCGACGATGATCACCGGGCAATCGACGGCCTCGGCAAAGCCCATGTTGGCGATGTCGCGGTCGCGCAGGTTGATCTCGGCCGGCGAGCCGGCGCCTTCGACGAGAACGCAGTCGTAGTGCGCGGTCAGCCGCGCCCAGGATTCGAGCACAGCGCCCATCGCGCGCGGCTTGTACTCATGGTAGGCCTTGGCATCGAGGTCGGTGGCAACCTGACCGTGGATGATCACCTGCGCCCTGCGGTCGGTGGTCGGCTTCAGCAGCACCGGGTTGAAGTCGGTATGCGGTTCCAGCCCGCAGGCCAGCGCCTGCAGCGCCTGCGCCCGGCCAATTTCGCCACCATCGACGGTGACCGCCGAATTGAGCGCCATGTTCTGCGGCTTGAACGGCGCCACCTTGATGCCACGGCGCTTGAAAATGCGGCACAGCGCGGCGACCAGCGTTGATTTGCCGGCGTCGGAAGTGGTGCCTTGCACCATCAGGGCGGAAGCGAACATGGCAGCCTCGGAAAACGGGAGGCGCATTATCGCATTGCCCTGATCTCAGCGCGCCAACCCGTAATAGCTATTGAAGTAACGCACCAGCCGTGTCGTCTCCTCCGGCGTCAGCGGCGCTACGCCGCGTAGCTGGCGGTAGGAGTGCATGCGCGTCAGGCTCGGCGTCCAGTCGCTGCGCCGCGAGAGTAGCAGGCGGCGGGCGTCGTGGCAGGCCAGGCATTTCTGTTCGACCAGCTTTTCCGTGCCGGCACCGTCGGCCTTGAAACGGCCGCTGCGCACTTCCTCGGCGCGCTTTTGGTCCATCTCCGCCTTGCCGGCGATGCGCGCGGCGAATTGGACGTAACAGACTTCGCCGTCGCGCACTTCGCGGCTGCCCCGGCGTTCCTCGATATTGACCAGGTGTTCGACGTAGTCGCCGTCCTTCGTCCGGCGGTTGATGTTGTAGTTGTAGAACTCGGAGAACACGACGTCGCCGTTGCGCAGCACCTTGATGGCCATGGCCTGATCGTCGCTGGCGGGCCGTTCCGGCAGATAGGCGACTGCGCCGTCTGCGGCGATGCGCCCGATACGGCCGCGTTGGTCGCCGGAAAACCACAGCACGCCGTCTGGCGCCGCCGACATTTGCTGGATGTAGGTGGCGTCGGGCAGTTTCTGTTCGCTGAGTTTGCCATCGACGGCAACCCGGCCCAACACGAAACGGCAGTGGTCGGAGAAGGCGAGGCCGCCGGCGGCCGGCGTCAGGTTGCTCGGGCAACTGTTGTCCCAGGCCGCCACCGTGGTCCATTGGCCATCGCGCGACAGCGTCGCCAACCGGCCCTTGGGTTGGGCGCCATTGCGCCCCGGCACCAGGATCGTCACCCAGGCGCGGTCCCGGCGGTCAAAGGCCAGCGAGGTCGGCCAACCTTCGCGCAGGGGAAAATCGTGCATCCGGCCCTGGCGGTCGATGCGACCGACCTTGGCGATCATCGCGCTGCCGTGGCCGGCGTGTTCGTCGCTGTCGTTTTCATGCCCGGACATCTGCGTGAACCACGCTTCGCCCCGGCGATCGACGGCGACCATGCCGGGGTGGCCGTCGCGCGTGGGGAATTCCCGGATGCGCCCGTTCGGCGCCAGACGGCCGATCTTGCCGCCGTCCATTTCGACGAACCAGACGTTGCCCCGGCGATCCAGCGCCAGAGCGCTGGGCTCGGCGTTCTTCGTCGGCAGCGCATAGGCCTTGACGCTACCGTCCGGCGCCAGCCGCGACACGGCGTTGTTGTCGCCCTCGGTAAACCAGATGCCGCCGGTTTTGTCCTCGACCAGTTGGTAGGAACCGAAAGGCCGGCAAGCCAGGGCCGGCGTCGCCAGCAGCACGGCCAGGCCGAAGAGAACGGGGAAAATCGCTTGCTTGCGCATGCATAACTCCTTGCCAGTCAGAAACGCAAAATGAATTCGCCGCGCAGGGTGCGCGGCTCGCCATGCCAGAAGAAACCGCTGACGTAGTCGCGGTCGAAGACGTTGTCGAGCGCCAGCGTTGCTTCCCAGCCCTTGGCCCGCCAGCTTGCCGCCAGGTCGAGGACGTCGTAGGCCGCCTTTTTCCAGCGATAGCCCCGGCTGTCGACCACGGTGTTGGCTTCGTCGGTGTAGGCGCTGCCGACCAAGCGCCATTTGGCGCGGGCGGAAAATCCTGCGGTCGACGCGTAATTCAGCACAAAATTTGCCTTGTGCCGGGGCATGTCCGGCAGGACGTTGCCGACCAGTTGCGGCGCCGACTGGTCGCGGACGATGCGGGTGCGGGTGTAGGTGTAATTGGCGTCGAGCTGCCAATGCCCGGCGAGCGGCTGCGACCAATGCGTTTCCAGCCCGTGCGCTCGCACTTCACCAACGTTCTGCGGCTGCTGCACGACCGGCGAACCGTAATCGAGGATGCGCACGGCTATCTTGTCCTGCCAGCGGGTGGCGAACAGGGTGACGCCGCCGTTGCCACCCGCCGCGCTGCCGAGCAGGGCGAGGTCGGCGGTGGTCGAGCGTTCCGGCTTCAGCGCCGGGTTGGCCAGCGTCACCGAGCCGGCGCTGACAAAACCGTTGTACAACTGCGTCGCCTGTGGCGGCGAGAAGCCGCTGCCCAAACTGCCGCGCAGGCGGGTGGTCGCGCCCAGCGGCCAGGACAGCGCGATCTTCGGGCTGGTCGCCGCCTTGACCACGCCGCCGCCGCGCGTTTCCTGCCCGGGTGGGCCGGCATCGAACACGCGTGACGAGATATAGCGTTGCCAGTCGTGGCGCAGCCCCAATTCCAGGCGGCCGGCGCCGAGCGGCATTTCGCCGGAAGCAAACAGCGCCTCCTTGCGGATCAGCGAATCGGCCTGCGTGCGCGTGACGCGGCTGGCGTAATCGCTGGCGCTGAATTGTTCCGACAGTTCGATCAGGCTGCCGCCCAGCCGTCCCTGCCAGCCGCCGTCCTGCCAGGCCAGCGCCGCCGAGGCCTCGCGCTGGCGGGTATCCTGAGTCAGCCATTGGTCCGCCGCCAGACCGGCGGCGTCGATACCGCTGCCGCGATCACGCACGCCGGCCGTGGCATTGCGGTCTTCACCCAGCGCCGCTTCCAGCGACCAGCGTTCGTTCACCTGCCAGGAAAACTGGCTGCGCACGGTATCGGTTTGCCAGTCGAAGACCCAGTTCGGACGGCCGAAAAACGAATGGTTGTCCGAGTGCTTGAGGTTCAGCGACGCGGCGAAATCGCGCCCGGTCCAGGCCAGCTTGCCGTCCACGGCAGTGCTGCGGCCGTGCTCGTCGGCGACCGTGATCTGGTAGGGAAAAGGCGAGCGCGGCACGGTGCGGAAACCCTGGTCTTCGCGGTTTTCCGCCAGCAGTGACCAGGCCAGTTCACCCCGCTCGCCGCTGCCACCCAGACGGGTGTAGTTGCCGCCCCGGGAATCCACCCCCTGCGTCAGGTTGAGCGCAGGATTCTGCCGACCGCCGGCCCGCCGCGTCGTCACCGCAATCGCCCCGCCCATCGCCTCGGCCCCGAAGCGCGCCGACGCCGCGCCGCGCAATACCTCAATGCGCTCCACCTGTTCCGGGCGCAAGGCCGACAACTCGCTGACGGAAGAAACGAAGCCATCGACCACCACGGCAATGCCGCGCACCCCGCGCATGCTGATGACGCTGTTGTTCTCGTCCAGCCCGACCCGCCGCTTGAGCATCTCCAGCAGACTGGCCGGCTTCTCGCGGGCGATGTCGGCGGCGGTGATCAGGGAGACGTCGGTTTCGGCCGCCTCCCCGCCCCAGGCCGGACTGGCCAACAGCAGCAGCAGGACCGCCGTTCTAGAAGCGCACATTCAGCCCGAGCCAGACATTGCGACGATCCATGTATTCGTATTGCTGTTCGCGATAACGCCGGTCGAAGATGTTGTTCACCGCCAGACTCAGTTCCGCACTGCGAAGTGGCCCACTCACGGGCAAGCGCCAGCCGATCTTGGCATCCGCAACGAAATGGCCGGCCTTGCGCGCCTCGTCGGTGTTTCGATCATTGAAGTAGTAGTCATCGACATAACGACCGGAAAGGCGGACGTAGTACTGTTCCGACGGGGAATAAACGACACCTGCGTTAAGCTTGTGCGGTGCAATGCGCTGCACCTGTTTGCCAACGGTCAGGGGATCGCTCGGGTTTTCCTTGATGCGCGAATCCGTATAGGTGTAGTTCAGGTACGGTTGCCAATCGCCAAGCTTGCCCTCGAACGCCAGCTCCAGACCATCAATGGCCACCTTGCCGATGTTCTGGAACTGCCACTGCGGTCCGACCCGGATCGACGAAATCTTGTCCTCGTAGTCGGAATGAAACAGTGCCGCCCGTGCCGACCAGTTAAGCTGACGATGCTTGACGCCAAGTTCGTAGGAAATCGAGGTTTCCGGTTTCAGGTCGGGATTGTCCAGCCAGGCACCACCGCCACGAAATTTGAGAAAATTCAAGGCCGGCACATACGCAGTTCCCACTGTCGCATACAGGGAAGTCGGTTCACTCAGCCGATAGCGGAGACCCAGGCGCGGATTGAAAACCTTGTCCTTGGAGTCCTTGCCGGTTGCGACGCCATTCTGGCTATCCCCGGCGAATTCGTAGCGATCCCAACGACCACCGGCGAGGATGGTCAGGTTCTCGGATAGCTGATGCTCATCCTGCACGAAGATGCCGGTCAGCTTGCTCTTGGAAATGCTTTCGCCGCTGCCACCCCAGATTACATCTTCCCAGCGACTGGTGAATTTTCCGACCCCGTATGCGTAACCCAGGGTCAGCAGATTGGCCGCACTCAGGCGCAGGTCAGCCTGCAGGTCGAGGTAGTCATGACTCTCGATCCGGTCATCGACCTCGGCCAGAACCAGGCTGCCGGCATTGCCGTTCACGTATTCGTCATCGAACAACATGTGCGTGCTTTGCCGGGTATGACGAAGCCGCACCTTGAACACTGCGCGCTCCCCCAGTTCGAAGCGATAGCCAAGGTCGTAATTTTCCGAATCGTTGTCAAAACGATAGTTCGGATGCCCGCCCAACCAGGCGGAACTGGCATCGCCCTTGCGCGCCGAGAAAGTGATTTCCTGGTTGGCAGCGGGCCGCAGACCAAGCGTGAGACCAAATTTCTTGTCCCTGCCATCGCGCGACGCCAAATCCCTGGAACCCCATGGATCGGAATCCGGTTGGGCAACATAGCCATCGGTGCGGTAATCGCTCGCGGAAAGACGGAAATCGACCACATCCCAGGCCGCACCAACCGCCGCCGAGAACAGTCTGGCGTCGTGAGACCCCGCCCCGATACTCACCTCGGCCCCGGGAGCACCTCGCCAGCGCTTGGGGACGAAGTTCACCACGCCGCCCACCGCGCTCGGTCCGTAAAGCGCGGAAGCCGGCCCCCGGACGATTTCGACCCTTTCCAGATCCTGCAGGTCGAGCACCTGGATACCCTGATGAATGCCCGCGACCGGCGACTCGATCGGCATCCCGTCGATAAGTATCTGGCTGGTCGACCCACCGAAGGAACCACCGACACCGCGCAGGGTAATCCTCGGCAGGGAGGCAGGCGAACCGTAACCGGCAACATCCACCCCCTCGACATTACGCAACAGGTCCAGCGGACTCTGCACCTGCTGGGTGGCAATGTCCTTGCGTCCGACCACGGTCACGCTGGCCGGTACATCCTCGACCCAGCGCTCGGTCCGTGTCGCCGTGACCACCATTTCCGGCAGCACCTTTTCGCTGTGCCCGGCGCGCACGATGACGTAGCTGCTGTCGCCATCCTTGCGGAACTCCAGCCCGGTGCCGGCGAGCAGGCGGCGCAGGGCTTCTTCCAGGCGCATGTCGCCTTTGACTGCGCTGGCCTGGAGCGTGCCGACGACATCGCTGGCGTGGGCGATCTGCACGCCGGCCAGGCTGGCCAGGGCGCGCAATGCGCTGCCTAGCGGCTGGGCGGCAACGTCGACCGGAACGGCGAAGACGGCGCTGCTCTGGAAGGCCAGGAACAAGGCCGTGGCGATGGTGCTGAGAAGAGGCCGGCGCTCGCCGGCGAAGGCTTTTTGAAACACGTGATTTCCCCCTTGGTTGTCTGGCGATGCGCTCGCCTCTCCCCACCAAGACGGATGAATTTGCCCTCTCCCTACCTCTGCCGGGCCAAACGCGACAATATGCCGCATGGAGTGGGGCGGCATCGCCGATTAGCATGCGGCCATGAATGCCACCACTTGTCCGCCTACCGAGCCGCTGGTACTTGATCTCTATCGCAGGCATTTCGACGAGTTGCGGCATTTTCTCGGGCGCCGGCTCGACTGTCCGGAGGCCGGCCGCGATGCCGCGCAGGAAATCTTCCTGCGCCTGCTGATCAATCCGCCGGCTGTCGACATCCGCAATCCGCGCGCCTTCCTGCTCCGCTCGGCACGCAACTTCCTCATCGACCTCGGCCGCGCCGCCCAGAGCCGGCCGCAACTGGTGGTGGTCGATGAGACGGACCCCGGCCTGGTCGACCCGCTCGCCGACCCCGCCCGCATCGTCATGGCCCGCCAGCAATTGCGCCTGCTCGCGACGGGTATCGAAGCACTGCCGGCCAAATGCCGCGAAGTCTTCTTCCTGCATCGCTTCGATACCCTGACGCAAGGCGAGATTGCCGGCCGGCTGGGCATTTCCGCCAAGATGGTGGAAAAACACCTGGCCAACGCCATGCTCCACCTGCGCCGGCTGTGGGCGAAGCATTCGGCCTGAATTGACTGCCCCCGCCCCGCTGCCGACAATGCGGCGCATGTCACCCACCGCCGCCACCTCTACCCCGGAACAGGTGCAGGAAGCCGCCGCCCTGTGGTTTGCCCGCCTGCGTGGCGATGAGGTAGCCGCCAGCACGCGCGCGGAATTCGCCGCCTGGCTGGCGGCCGACCCGGCACACGCCGAGGAATACTCGCTGCTGGAACAACTCTGGGATAACGCCGCCCGCCTGCAAACGCGCCCGCGCAAGTCCGGCCGCGCGCTGGCGACGGCTGCCCTGGCCGCGGCGGCACTGTTCCTCGGCTGGTTCAACCTTGCGCCGCCGACCGACACCCTGCTGAGCACCGTCGCCGGTGAACGGCGGCATGTGCAGCTCGACGACGGCAGCGAGCTCGATCTGGCACCGCAGACGCAGGTTAGCGTGCGTTTCGGCAAGGGGCAGCGGCAGCTCGAACTGGCGCAGGGCAGCATCGCCATCAGCGTCGCCGCCGATGCGCAACGGCCGTTCGAGGTCCTGGCGGGCAGCAGCCGGATTCGCGACATCGGCACCCGTTTCACCGTGGACCGCCGCGCCAACGAATTGCGCGTCGGCGTTGCCGAAGGCATGGTCGAAGTCAGCCCCGGCGATGCGCAACAGACCAGGCAGATACTGCGGGCCGGCGAAGCGCTGACTATCGTCGATGGAGAAATCCGCCCGGTTCTGGCCGTCGACCGCAACAATTTGCTGGCGTGGACCAAGGGCCAGCTGATTTTCGAGGAAGCACCGTTGAGCGAAGTCGTCGCGGCGCTCAACCGCTTCCGCAAGACGCCCATTGTGCTCGGCGACCCGCAGGCCGGCCGCCAACGCATCAGCGGTGTCTTCCTCATCGCTGACGAAGCGACCGCGCCGCTGGCGCTGGCGCGGATTGCAGGGTTGCGCTTCGAGACGCAGGACGGCAGACTCCTCGCCCGCCGCGCCGAAACGCATTGAACGCCCGTTCGGCTTCCCTTGCTTCTGCCCGGCCCCTCGCTTAGCATCCCCGCCTTGAAGTCTCCGGGTGCCTTCCGGCTTTGCCGGCAGGAGAATCGGGAAGGCGGTGCGAATCCGCCACGTGCCCAGCGCTGTAAGGATGACGGGCGATGCACAGGCCACTGCCGCGGCGGGAAGGCGCATCGTGCGGGGGAATCCGAGTCAGAAGACCGGCCGGGAGACGTAACACGGCGCCGTGGACGGGCGCCTTCGCGTTTCCAGAAGGGGAATCCATGGAAAACCAGCTCGCTTTTTCCGACGCCGAACGGGCCGCCGTCTATCGTGCCATCTTCAACCGCCGCGACGTGCGCGGCCAGTTCCTGCCCGACCCGGTCGCCGACGAGCAACTCGCGCGCATCCTGCTGGCGGCGCATCACGCGCCTTCGGTCGGCTTCATGCAGCCATGGAATTTCCTGGTCGTCCGCTCGGCGGACGTGAAGCAGCGGGTACATGACATCTTCCGCGCAGCCAACGCCGAGGCCGAACGAATGTTCCCCGACGAGAAGCGCGAGATCTACAGCAAGCTCAAGCTGCAGGGCATCCTCGACGCACCGATCAACCTGTGCATCACCTGCGACCGCTCGCGCAGCGGCCCGGTGGTGCTCGGCCGCACCCACATGCCGACCATGGACCTCTATTCCAGCGTATGCGCCGTGCAGAACCTGTGGCTGGCCGCCCGCGCCGAGGGGCTGGGCGTCGGCTGGGTCAGCATCTTCCACGAGAAGGCGCTGCAGGACGCGCTCGGCATTCCGCAGCACATCGTGCCGATTGCCTACCTGTGCATTGGCCACGTCAGCCATTTCAAGGACCGCCCGGAACTGGAAAGTGCCGGCTGGCTGCCGCGCCTGCCGGTCGAGGAACTGGTCTTCCACGAACAATGGGGGACGCGCGATTTACCGGAAAATGCCGGATTGACCGCCGCCCTGTCGGCGCTCGCCGCGGCGGAGCGTGGCGCATGAATGGCACTTTCCCGGCCGACCAGCGCGCCGCGCTGCTCGCCCTCCCCGGCGTCGGGCCGACGGTGATCCGCCGCCTCGAAGAGGCCGGCTACGCGCCGCTCGCCCGCCTGGCCGGCGAGGAAACCGCCGTCGTCACGCTGCACATCGCCCGCATGATCGGCTCGACCTGCTGGCACAACAGTCCACAAGCGCGCGCGGCGATCGACGCCGCCATCGCCCTGGCCCGCCAATGGCCGAACTGAACCTGCTCGCCGGCCCCTACGCCATGCCGCTGGCAGCGCTCGCCGCGGTGCTGCTCGACCGCCTGTTCGGCGAAGTGCGACGCTTTCACCCGCTGGTCGGCTTCGGCACGCTGGCGGCGGCGATCGAAAGACGGCTGAACCGGCGCACGATTGCCGGCGGTGTCCTCGGCTGGGCGCTGGCGGTGCTGCCCTGGGTGGTGCTGGCGCTGGCCTTGCGGCCATTGGCACCGTTCGCGGTCGACGTGCTGCTGCTCTATTTTTCGCTCGGCGCGCGCAGCCTGTGCGAGCACGCCGAAGCGGTCGCCCGGCCGCTGCGCGAGGGGCGGCTCGACGAAGCGCGGCAGCGCGTCGGCTGGATCGTTTCCCGCGATACCGCAACACTCGACGAGTCCGGCGTCGCCAAGGCCGGCGTCGAATCGGTGCTGGAAAACGGCAACGACGCGATCTTCGGCGCGCTGTTCTGGTTCGCCCTGCTCGGCGGCCCCGGCGCCCTGCTTTTCCGGCTGGCCAACACGCTCGACGCGATGTGGGGCTACCGCACCGAACGCTACAACCTGTACGGCCGCTGGGCCGCCCGCTGTGACGACGCGCTCAACTGGCTGCCGGCCCGACTGACCGCGCTGAGCTACGCCCTGCTCGGCCGCTGGCGCGACGCGCTCACTTGCTGGCGCGCCCAGGCGCCCGGCTGGGAGAGCCCGAACGCCGGCCCGGTGATGGCGGCGGGCGCCGGCAGCCTCGGTGTGCAATGCGGCGGCGCCGCCATCTACCACGGCCGCGAGGAAATCCGCCCGCCGCTCGGCCGCGGCCCGGCACCGGTCGCCGCCGACCTCGGCCGGGCGATCACGCTGATCCGGCGCAGCCTGTGGCTGTGGCTGGCTGTCCTTTTCCTGATCGGAGCCCTGCATGCTTGACCATGGCGGCCGCCTGCGCGAAGCCGCGGCCCACTACGACATCCCGCTCGCCGACTGGCTCGACCTGTCCACCGGCATCAACCCGCAGGGCTGGCCGGTGCCGCCGCTGCCGGCGGCAGCCTGGCAGCGCCTGCCGGAAGACAACGACGGCCTGGAGGCCGCCGCTGCCGCCTACTACGGCAACGCCAACCTGCTGCCGGTGGCCGGTTCGCAGCCCGCCATCCAGTGGCTGCCGGCGCTGTTACCGCGCGCCGCGGTGGCCTGCATCGCGCCGCTCTACAACGAACATCCGCAGGCTTGGCAGCGCGCCGGCCACAAGCTGCGCTTCCTGCAGAACGCGACGCTGCCGCGCGCGCTGGCGGCGGCAACCCCTTACGTGCTGCTGTGCAACCCGAACAACCCGACCGCCGACCGCCATCCGCGTGAGCTGGCGGTCGACGCCGCGGCGCAGCTGAAAAAGCGCGGCGGCTGGCTGATCGTCGACGAGGCGTTCGTCGACGCCACACCCGAGCATAGCCTGACGCCGCTGGCCGGCACGGCGGACGCCCCTAACCTGATCGTGTTCCGCTCGCTGGGCAAGTTCTTCGGCCTGGCCGGACTGCGCGTCGGCTTCCTGTTCGCTGCCCCCGAGCTGCTGGCGAAGCTGGCCGAGGCGATCGGCCCATGGAGCATCGCCGGCCCGTCGCGGGCGGCGGCAATGCTGGCGCTGGCCGACTGTGACTGGCAAACGGCAACGCGCCAACGCCTGCAGGCCGACGGCGAACGTCTGCGCCAGTTGCTGGCGCCGCTCGGCGAGGTCAAGGCGACGCCGCTGTTCGCGACGCTGAACGCGCCGAGCACCGCCGAACTGCACGAACACCTGGCGCGCCGCGCCATCCTCAGCCGCCGTTACGAATCGAACCCGCTACTACGCGTCGGCCTACCGCCCGACGAAGCCGGCTGGCAACGTCTGGCCGACGCGCTCAAGGCGTGGAAGCCTGCATGAAACATCGTCTCTTTGCCCTGCTTGCCGCCGCCTGCCTGGGCGGCGCCCACGCCGAAATCGTCGTGCGTGACGACAGCGGCCGCGACGTCTACCTGCGTGAGCCGGCACGGCGCATCGTCGCCCTCGCCCCGCACATCGCCGAGACCCTTTACGCCGCCGGTGCCGGCGGCAAGCTGGTCGGCACCGTCGATTACAGCGACTACCCGGCGGCGGCGAAAAAGGTGCCGCGCGTCGGCGGCTATTCGCGCATCGACCTGGAAGCCGTCGTCGCCCTCAAGCCTGACGTGGTGCTGGTCTGGGAAAGCGGCAACAACATGGCGCAGGCCGACAAGCTGCGGGCGCTCGGCCTGACCGTTTTCGTCTCGCAGCCCAACCATATGGACGATATTGCCGGCCAGGTCGAACGCTACGGCCGACTGGCCGGCACCGAGGCCATCGCCAACGCGGAAGCCCGCCGCTTCCGCGAGCGCCTGGCGGCACTGCGCGCGGCCAACGCGGGCAAACCCAAGGTGCGGACTTTCTACCAGGTATGGAAGGCGCCGCTGGTCACCGTCGGCGGTCCGCAAATCATCAGCGACGCGATGCGCATCTGCGGCGGCGACAACGTTTTCGGCCAACTCGACCAGATGGCGCCGCGGGTCAGCCTAGAAGCCGTGATCGAAGCCGATCCGGAAGCCATCGTCGCCACCGGCATGGGCGACGCCAAACCGGAATGGCTGGACGACTGGCGGCAGTGGAAGCGGATGACCGCCGTCCAGCGCGGCAACCTCTTCCACATCAACCCGGACATCATGCAGCGGCACACGCCGCGCATTCTCGACGGTACGGCGAAACTCTGCGACCACCTCGATGTCGCACGCAGCCGTCGCCCCAAGTGAGAACATCATGTCCCGCCTCCCCCAACGCATCGTCTGCCTGACCACCGAAACCGTCGAAGTCCTCTACGCCCTGGGCGAACAGGAGCGCATCGTCGGCATCAGCGGCTACACCGTGCGGCCGCCGCAGGCACGCAAGGAAAAGCCCAAGGTCTTCGCCTTCACCAGCGGCGACATCGCCAAGATCCTCGCCGTCGAACCCGACCTGGTGCTGACCTTCTCCGACCTGCAGGCCGACATCGCCCGCGACCTGATCAAGGCCGGAATACCGGTTTACGCCTTGAACATGCGCAGCGTCGACGACATCCTGGCGATGATCGAAACGCTCGGCCGTCTGGTCGGCGCCGAGGATCGCGCGCAGGCGCTGGTCGCCGGACTGGAAGCACAGATTGCCGCAGCCCGGGCACTCGCCGCCGAGCGTATCGCCCGCGGCGGCCAGCGGCCGCGCGTCTACTTCGAGGAATGGGACGAACCGCTGATCAGCGGCCTGCGCTGGGTTTCCGAACTGATCGAAATCGCCGGCGGCGAGGACGTCTTCGCCGAACGCGCCCGCTCGCCGCTCGCCGCCGACCGGCGGCCGACGCCGGAAGAAGTGATCGCCGCCGCCCCGGACATCATCGTCGGCTCCTGGTGCGGCAAGCACTTCCGCCCCGAACGCGTCGCCGCCCGCCCGGGCTGGGAAGCCATCCCGGCGGTCAAGCAGGGGCGCCTGCACGAGATCAAGTCGGCAATCGTCCTGACCCCGGGACCGGTGGCGATCAGCGAAGGCCTGCCACTGCTGGAAAAGATCCTCTGGCCGGCAAGCGCCTGACGGTAAACGCTTATTGCCATGGCATCACGCAAACCCCTATAGTTATTGCATGTTGCGTTCGGCATTGATTCTCCTGATTTTTTCCCTGCTTGCGCTGGTTGCGCGGGCAGGGGAGATCGCCATCGTCCTGGCCGACAGCAGCGCCCCCTATCAGGAATTCGCGAGCGGCCTGCAACAGCGGCTCAAAGGCAGCAATTGGCAGATCAGTTATGTCGATACCGAACCACATGCTCCGGAGCGCCAACCGGTCGCACTGATCGTCACCGCTGGCAGCGAGGCTTTGCGCAAGACGCTGGCGAGTTCGCCGAAGGTGCCCGTCCTCGCCACCCTGCTGACCGAGCACGCCTATCAGAATCAAATCGGCACCAGCCGCCCGCCGGCGGTCTCGGCGATCTATCTCGATCAACCGGCGCAGCGCCAGGCTCGCCTGCTGCGCCTGCTCTTTCCCGAGCTGCAGCGGGTCGGTTTGCTGCTCAGCGAGCAGTCGCGCCAACAGGCCGACAGCCTGCGCACCGCCCTCGCCGGCCAGCGCCTGCAACCGGTCAGCGAGTTCGCCAACGGCGAGGAGTACATCCTGCCGACACTGGAAGCGCTGATGCAGCGCAGCGAAGTACTGCTCGCCCTGCCCGATCCTCTGCTCTATTCGCGTAACACGATCAAACCCATCCTGATCACCTCGTACCGCCACCGGCGACCGGTGATCGCCTTCTCGCCCGCGATGGTCAAGGCTGGCGCGCTCGCCGCGCTGTACTCGACGCCACTGCAGATTGGCCGCCAGGCCGCCGAACTGCTCATCGCACATGGTACCCACCTGCCGTTACCGGCCACCCCATCAAAATTCTCGATCGACATCAACCGCAGCGTCGCCGACGCCTTCGGCCTCCGCCTGCCGGAGGAGAGCGATCTGTTCCAGAAACTGCTTGCCAGTGAAGTCAATCCATGAAGAACCTGACCCTGCGCCAACGCCTGCTGGTTCTGACGCTGCTGCCCAGCGCCCTGATCACCACGCTGCTCGTCGTCTATTTCGCCATCACCGGCATCAACACCCTGGAAAACCAACTACGCGCCAAAGGGCTGGCCACCGTCCGCTACCTGGCGCCGATCAGTGAATACGGCATCATTGCCGGTCAGATGGACAGCGTTTACGGTCTGGTCCAGGCCGCCATGCAGGAACCCGGGATCAAAGCGGCGATCATCGTCAATCCGAAGGGACGCACCCTGGCCGTCAGCGGACGCGTCTCACTTTCCGCTGAAACCATTCGTCAACGCTTGAACGCCCCCGCCCTGGTCGGCGAGGGCGACACCTGGATTGCCTTTGGTGCGCCGGTCGTGCGCAGCCAGAGCGACAGCGACCCGCTGTTCGACATCGCCGGCCTCGACGAGAACCCCCAGGAAACCATCGGTCACGTCTTCATTGAACTGGACAAGGAAGAGCTGCAGGTCCGCCAGCAGGAACTGGTGCTGCAAGGTTTCATCGCCGTACTCTGCGGCCTCGGCCTGATGGGCGCCCTCGCCATCGCCATGGCCGACCACCTGGCGCGCCCGCTGCAACGACTCGCCGCCGCCGTCCGCAACATGTCGGCTGGACGCTTCGACACCCGCGTCCAGGCCAGTTCGAGCGGCGAGCTGCGGGTACTCGAAGATGGCTTCAACGAGATGGCCAGCCATATCGAGGAAGCCCATCAGTCGATGCAGACACGGATCGAGGAAGCCACCGCCCAACTTGTCTTCCAGGCTCGCCACGACGCGCTGACCGGGCTGGTCAACCGGCGCGAATTCGAACTGCGCCTCGACAAGGCGCTGGCCGCCGTCCATGCCGGCGGCGACGAATTCAGCGTGCTCTACATCGACCTCGACCGCTTCAAGGCGGTCAACGATGCCTGCGGCCATATCGCCGGCGACGAACTGCTGCGCCAGATCGCCCTCCTCTTCCAGGGACGCCTGCGCGAGGAAGACACGCTGGCCCGCCTGGGCGGCGACGAATTCGGCATCATGCTGGCCAACTGCAGCCTGGCCAAGGCTCGCCAGGTGGCGCAGGACATCTGCGCGCTCTCGGCCGAATACCGCTTCGTCTGGCAGGACAAGATCTTCGCCATCGGTGCCAGCATCGGTCTGACGCCGGTCACCCGCGACGTGCGCGACGTTCATGAAATCTTCGCCCTGAGCGACGCGGCCTGCCTGCAGGCCAAGGAAAGCGGCCGCAACCGGGTCTGCGAGATGGCGCCTGCGGCGCCGACCGACCGCCGGCGCGACCGTGGCAACTGGGCCAGCCGGCTGGCCAGCGCCCTGTCCGAAGGCCGCTTGATCGTCGAGGCGATTCCCGTCCGTCCGCTGCAACCGGGCGTACCGCACGGGCCGATGGCCGAAATCAGCGCCCGCCTCAACGAGGCGGGGCAGGCACCGATCGCTCTGAGCGCGCTGATCGACGCCGCCGAGCGCTACGACATGGCAACGGTCTTCGACCATCATTTCCTGGAGACGGCAATCCGCTCGCTGGCCAGGGCACAGGGCCAGCAACTGAAGATGCAGTGCATGGTGCCGCTGTCGCGGGCTGCCATCACCAGCGCCAGGACCGGTGACTTCATTGCCGGCAACCTGGCCGCCGCCGGCATCCGGGGAGAAGGGCTATGCCTGATGTTCCCAGAGGAAGTCAGCACCCACCATACCAGCCTGCTGATCGAGTTCTCGCGGCGCATGCGCGAACTTGGCTGTCAGGTCGCGCTGACCGAATTCGGCGGCGGGGTCGCCTCCTTCACCCAGCTCCGCACCCTCCAGCCGGCCTATGTCAGGCTCAGCCAGAGCCTGACCCGGGACATCAGCGACGGTCTCAGTTCGACCGCGCTGCTGCGAGCCATCCTCGAAATCACCGCCGAACAGCAGATTTTCTCGATTGCCGAGGATGTGGACGACACCCCGTCGCTCGAGCACCTGCGCAAACTCGGCATCGCCTACGCGCTGGGCAAGGCGGTCGGCCCACGCGAACCTTTCGAAGCCTGGTTCGAAGGCGCCGTCATGCGCGGCATGCGTGCCTGAGGGGCAAATTCAGAAATCGAGGCGCAGGGTGATCCAGTGCCGTTGGTCTACGTAACGGCCATTCGGCTTCGTGCCGCTCTTGCGCTGCTCGGCGTGCCTGCCCTCGAGCGACTGCGCGGTATAGGCAAGTTCGCCGCGCTGCCCGGCAAACTTGAAGTTGTAAGCCAGACGGGCGTCGGTCCGCTGGTACTTTTCAGCGTCGGTATTGCGGGTCCACTTGATCGCATCGACCCAGTAGCGCATCACCGAGAAATCGAAGCCGGCCGGCAGTTTCTGCATCCACATCAGCGATGAGGAGCGACGCGGCGCAGAACCCTCGGCAAGGCGCTGGTAGACCGCGTACTCCGGTTCGAAACCGCCACCGCCCTTGATCGCGGCGAGGCCATGAAAACTGCTGTCCTCGGTCGCCACCAGCACCCAACCGTTGCCCGACAGTTCGCTGTTTACCCGCAAGCTCGCATGATTTATCAGCAGCCGCGTCGACTCCAGCGGCTGCCAGCGCCACTGCAACTCGTAGCCGGCAATCCGGATGTCCTGAATCGATTGCTCGGAGTCCGGCGCGTCCTTCGCCGGCCGTACCGCCATCAACCGATCGCGGACGGTTTCCCGGAAATGCCGGACATCCAGGCTCATCCGCCACTGGCGCCAGTTGCCGAGATAAGCGACTTCCCAGCTATCCAGGCGTTCGGCGGGAAGCCTTGAATTTCCGCTGAATATGGTC
This sequence comes from Azonexus caeni, assembly GCF_048146105.1. Lineage (NCBI taxonomy): Bacteria > Pseudomonadati > Pseudomonadota > Betaproteobacteria > Rhodocyclales > Azonexaceae > Azonexus > Azonexus caeni. The sequence goes on along the minus strand of NZ_JBKJAD010000027.1, from coordinate 36,863 downwards.
TCGCTGCCATCGACTGCCACATAATTGCCGCGATAGGCCAGGATGCTCGCCGTCCGCCAAGCCTGGGTGTAACCAAGCCGCAGGGTATTTTCCGGCGTCAGGTGGAAGGCGATGCTGGCGCGCGGCGACAAGTGGTTGCCGGCCAGCGTGTCGTATTCGTTCGACGCACCGAGATTGGCGGTCAGCCAAGTTGAGGGCTTCCACTCGCCGTTGGCGAAGGCGCGCCAGACCTGGCGCGCCTCCGTCCCCCGCCCGCGCATCATGGTCTGCGAGGACATTTCGTCATGTCGCCAACTCGCCCCCCAGACCAGACGCGTCTTTGCCATTGGCACGAAATTGTGGGTGGCCTCGATTTCGTGCCGCCGCCCCCAGTCACCGGATTCGTTCACCTTAGGGTAGGGAACCACGCCGCAAGTGACCGGATCGATACGATAGGCATTGTCGCCGCGATCTTCGCTGAAGGTGTAGCGCAGCGAGAAATCGGCAGTTTCGGAAAGCGCCCGCAGCCAGCGCGCCTGCATCCAGGTGGAGGATTCGTCGCGGTTGCGCAGGGGATCGTCGCAGGGATCCGAAAGGCGGGTGACCTTGTCGAGCGAGCCAGACAGGAAGCGTCCCTCGACCTTGCCCAGCGAGAACTCCAGGCTGTCCCGGAGATTCACCGCGTAGTCGAAACGGGCGTCGAAGCGACGATTGCGGTAGCTATCCTCCCAGTCGTAATTGCCTTTCAGGCCATCGTCGCTGGTCTGCTGGTAGCTCAGGCGGAAATTCCCGGTCTCACCCAGCTTGCCACCGCCACGCACCGAGTAATCGTTGACCCCCTGCGTGCCACGGCTGGCGGAAACCGAAACACCGCGTACCAGCGAGGGATCGATGGTGACGATATTGACGACGCCGAGGAAGGCATTGGTCCCGTAGGAAACGCTGTTGCTGCCGCGCACCACCTCGATGCGCTCGATATCCTCGAGGGCGACGGGAATCAGTGCCCAATTGACCCCACCCCGGAACAACGGCGAATGCAGCGAGCGACCGTCGATCAGCACCTGGACCCGTGGTGAAAAATCGTTGTCGTCGGTGATGCCGTGGTAATTGACCCGGGCGCCGACGTCGCTGTGGGCAAAGGTCTGGAAACCCGGCACCAGACGGAACAGATCGTTGAGCGAGCGATAGCCGGAAGCACGGATCATCTCCCGGTCGATCACCGTCACCGAAGCCGGCGCATCGGCGAGCCGCTGCGGCAGGCGGCTGACCGAGGCGACCACCGGCAACTCGGCGAAAAACAACTCGTCCTCGGCCAGCAGCGTGCCAAACGGCAGCATGCAAACCAGCACGGAAAGATAGCGCCGCCGCTTCATGTGCACGGATCAGTGGCTTCCCGACGTCGGCACGGCCTGCGCCCAGGCGTCGGCAAAGCAGTCGGAACGACTGGTGATGCTTACCCCGTGCCGGTCGGTCGCCACCAGACAGAGCGCCAGTCCTGCCTGCTCGACCAGCGTCACCCCCCCGACATCGAGCTCCTCGACGCCGACCCGGATCAAGGCATGCATGAAGTCATTGCGCAGGGCACCATTGAGGCCGCCGACGATACGCATCACCTTGCGCCCACTCAGTTCGTGGACAGAAAGCACTGAAGCCTTTCCGGAAGCCAGGGCATCGCGGATCGCATCCTCGATCAGCACCTGATTGATCAAGCCGATCTGGAAGCGGGCACCATACAGCCCATCGCCGATCCGGCTGACAATATTGACCGCAATGTCGATCAACGGCGAACCGAACAGCGAAAACTCGCAGCCGACCAGACGGCCGATCTCGAGCGGCTCCGGGCTGCGCAACATCAAGCCGGACATCGACAGGTTCTCGACGGAACCCTCGCCAGCCTTACCCCCAAAGCCGATCCTGACCGGGGGCGAAACCCCGAAACGGATGCGCTGATGTCGCCGCTGCTCGATCATGCTTCTCCCCAATCTTCATCAATCCCCGGGTGACAATGGTACCAAAAGTACGCGACCGGATAAGCCGTCACGACGCCTGAACCCGGCAATTGCCTCGAATTGACATTTGCCGGAGGGCTGGTTATCTTCCTTCTGCCGAAATCATCCGGCAGCGCCGATTTGTACTCTGATTGCGGGCGCTCAAAAATGCAGCTAAAACGGGAACCGCCCAGTTCGCGTTTCGGCCAACTGGGTTTTTTGTTTTCGGGAGCATCATGCCGGGACAGTCCGTCGGCGTCGTCGAGGCGCAACGCATCCATTTCAGCGAACCGCTACACCTGCGCAGCGGCGGCGTCCTGCCGTCCTACGACCTGGCCGTCGAGACCTACGGCACGCTGAACGCTGACAAATCCAACGCCATCCTGGTCTGCCATGCGCTTTCCGGCCATCACCACGTCGCCGGCCACTACGCGGACCAGCCGCACAACATCGGCTGGTGGGACAACATCATCGGCCCCGGCCGCCCGCTCGACACCGACCGCTTCTTCGTCGTCGGCTTGAACAATCCTGGCGGCTGCCACGGCTCGACCGGCCCGTCGTCGATCAACCCAGCCACCGGCAAGCCCTGGGGCGCCGATTTCCCGATCGTCGCGGTCAGTGACTGGGTGAATGCCCAGGCACGCCTCGCCGACGTCTTCGGCATCGACCGCTGGGCAGCGGTGATGGGCGGCAGTCTGGGCGGCATGCAGGCGCTGCGCTGGACCATTTCCTACCCGGAACGGGTACGCAACGCGCTGATCATCGCCTCGGCGCCGAAACTGACCGCGCAGAACATCGCCTTCAACGACGTCGCCCGCCAGGCCATCCTCACCGATCCCGACTTCCACGGCGGCCATTTCTACGAACACGGCACGCGGCCGGTGCGCGGCCTGCGCCTGGCGCGCATGCTGGGTCACATCACCTACCTGTCCGACGACCAGATGGGCGAGAAATTCGGCCGCGAACTGAGGAACGGCTCGTTCTCCTTCGACTACGACGTCGAATTCGAGGTCGAATCCTACCTGCGCTACCAAGGCGACAAGTTTGCCGGCTACTTCGACGCCAACACCTATCTGCTGATGACCAAGGCGCTCGACTACTTCGACCCGGCCCGCCTCGACGACGGCGATCTGGTCAGGACGATGGCGCGCACGCATCGCGACACCAATTTCTTCGTCGCCTCGTTCACCACCGACTGGCGCTTCTCGCCGGCCCGCTCGCGGGAAATCGTCGCGGCGCTGCTGGCCAACGGGCGCAAGGTTTCCTACGCCGAAATCGACCTCAACTTCGGCCACGACTCCTTCCTGATGGAAGACCCGCAATACCACGGCCTGGTCGCCGCCTTCCTGGGGAACATCAAGTCATGACCCATACCCTCGGCCGCCCCGACTTCGACGTCATCGCCGCCTGGGTCGAACCCGGTCACCGGGTGCTCGACCTCGGCTGCGGCGACGGCGCCCTGCTCAAGCACCTGATCGACACCCGCAACGTGCACGGCTGGGGCGTCGATATCGAAGACGCCAACGTGCTGGCGGCGATGCGCAACGGCATCAACGTGATCCAGAGCAACCTCGAAAACGGCCTGAAGGATTTCGCCGACGACGCCTTCGACCACGTCGTGTTGTCGCGCACCCTGCAGACGGTGCGCCACACCGAGGGCATCCTGCGGGAGATGCTGCGCGTCGGCCGCGAAGCGGTCGTTTCCTTCCCCAACTTCGCCTACTGGCGCAACCTGCGTTCGGTCCTCGACGGCCGCATGCCGGTCTCGGAAGACCTGCCTTACCAGTGGTACGACTCGCCCAACGTGCGCTTCTTCACGCTGCTCGATTTCGAGGCGCTGTGCGAACAGATGGGGCTGATCATCGTCGAGCGCCGGGTGCTCGACGAAGCCGGGGAGATTGTCCAGGCCGAAACGGCCCGCGACCTGAACTTCCTCGGCAGCCTCGCCGTCTACCGCCTGACCCGCCCGCACTGATGCCCGCCTGGCTGGCCGCGTTGTGGAACAGGCGGATGCTAATCTGCATCTTCACCGGTTTCGCCTCCGGCTTGCCGCTCTACCTGCTGCTCAACCTGGTACCGGCCTGGTTGAAGACGGAGGGGCTGTCGCTGCGCACCATCGGCGCCTTCACCCTGATCCAGTTTCCCTACACCTGGAAGTTCCTCTGGGCGCCGCTGCTCGACCGCTACGGCATCCTGCCCTGGCTGGGCCGGCGCCGTAGCTGGATGTTCGTCTCGCAGCTCGGCCTGGTCGCCGCCATCGGCTGGCTCGGCCAACTCTCGCCGCGCACCGACCTGATGTTGATCGTCGGCCTGACCGCGACGCTGGCTTTCCTGTCCGCCACCCAGGACATCGCCCTCGACGCCTTCCGCCGCGAAATCCTGCCTGACGAGGAGCTCGGCCTGGGCAACGCGATCCACGTCAATGCCTACCGCATCGCCGGCCTGGTGCCCGGCTCGCTGTCGCTGATCCTCGCCGACCACCTGCCGTGGAGCCAGGTTTTCATGATCACCGCCGCCTTCATGATCCCCGGCCTGCTGATGACGCTGGCCGTCGGCGAACCGCGCGCCGCCACCGGTACACCGCGCACGCTGCGCGACGCCGTGGTCGAGCCCTTCCGCGAATTTTTCGGCCGCCATGGCGTGCAATCGGCGTTGCTGGTGCTCGCCTTCCTGTTCTTCTACAAGCTCGGCGACTCGCTGTGCACGGCGCTGGCCACCCCCTTCTATCTGGAGATGGGCTACAGCAAGACCGAGATCGGTATCATCGCCAAGAACGCCGGCCTCTGGCCGATGGTCGCCGGCGGCATCCTGGGCGGCATCTGGATGGTCAAACTGGGCATCAACCGTGCCCTGTGGCTGTTCGGCGTCGTCCAGATCGTCACCATCCTCGGTTTCGTCTGGATGGCCTGGATCGGCCCCGGCGAATCGACTCCGGCCCGCCTGGCGACGCTGGCCATCGTCATCGCCGGCGAAGCGATCGGCGCCGGTCTGGGCACGACGGCTTTCGTCGCCTTCATGGCAAGAACCACCCACCCGGCCTACACGGCCACCCAACTGGCCTTGTTCACCAGCCTGATGGCCGTGCCGCGCACCTTCATCAACGCCAGCGCCGGCTGGCTGGTCGAAGCGCTGGGCTGGAACAGCTTCTTCTGGCTCTGCTTCCTGTTTGCCTTCCCCGGCATGTTCCTGTTGCTGCGCGTCGCCCCCTGGAACGAGTCGCCAGCTGCCCAATCCGCAGCTAATCCCGCCGGTTGATCCGGCGCCGATCCAGCCACCAGGCGTAGATCGGCAGCAGGACAATGGAGCCTGGCAGCAAAAGACCGATCAGGTAGGGCGACAGGTGCGCCAGACGGCGCAGATGTTCGATCAGGATGCGGCGTTCCTCGGCCGTCCAGGGGTCGCCGTTGCGCGCCTTCATCAACAAGGGCATCAGGCCACGCGTCGCCATCAATTCGACGATCACGCGCCGGGCTTCGCGCCGTTGCGAAGACAGCAGTTGCCGGAACCAGCCGGGACTGGACGCTGCGACACGCTCCGCCACGGTCAGTGCAACAGACTGCGCAGCTTCTGCCAGCCCCGCCAGACGAAAACGCCGCGCGCCGCCCAGCGCCAAACGCGGCGCGGACGCAAGACAACAGCCGCAGCGACGGCGGCGAACACCGCCCCCGGATGCAACTTGAGCCAGTCGATGCCGCGCAGGGCGGCATCGCCCCCGGCAAACAGGGGAGACAAGCCGCGCGCATGGCGGGCCAGGGCTTCCCGCTGGCCGGCGATGCGGACACCGAGAGCGCCCCGCCGAGCCGCCAGTTCGAGCCGCTTCTCGTTCATTCCCGGCGCTGACCGCGCAATTGCGCAAGATCGGTATCGAGTTCGGCGAGGCTGCTGCGGAACAACTGGCTCGGCGCCCTGACCTGGCGGCGCAGGGCGAGAATCAGCGCAGCCGCGCCGAGGAAGAAGAGCAGGGCGAAGGCACCAAAAACCAGGACGCGCTGCTCCCAGAAAGCCAGGGCGAGGCTGAACACCGCCATGATCACGGCCAGCGTGAGCAGGAAGGCGGCGCCGATGGCCTTCGACCACAGCGCGATCAGCCGGTATTTCTCCTCCTCGATTTCAAGGACGAGCAACTCGGCCCGCGTCCGCCCGATCGACAGCAGCGTCGCGGCACTGTTCTTCAATGCGGCAAAGAGGCCTTCCCGGCCGTCTTCGCCACTTTCGGATCCGGTCATCCGTTCAGCGACGGCCGATCAGCACGCCCAGCGCCAGACCGAGCGCAGCAGCAACGCCGACGGCCTTCCACGGTTGGTCATGTACGAAGTCGTCGGTGGCGCGAGCGGCTGCCTTGGTCTTGTCGACCAGCGCCTGTTCGAGGTCGAGCATGCGGTCCTTGGCGTCACGCAGGCGGACCCCCAGGCGTTCGCGCAACTCCCCGACCTTCTCGCCGGCCATGCCGGTCGTCGCACGCAGCAGTTCTTCGGTATCGGCGATCACGACCTTCAGGTCCGAAACCAGTTTTTCCTTGTTCGCGGCGGTCATTTGTTCAGACATTCGAAACCTCGTCTTGGAGCGGTTGTTCAGGGATTACAGGTTATCCCTTCCGCTGGCGTAAATCAAATCGCATTGTCCGTAATCCGGTAGTCGTAATCGACAACCAGCGGCGCGTGGTCGGAAAAACGCTGCTCCTTGTAAACCGAGCCCTGACGGGCAGTGGCGGCGATCCCCGGGGTGGCGATCTGGTAATCGATCCGCCAGCCGACGTTCTTGGCCCAGGCCTGGCCGCGATTGCTCCACCAGGTATAGGCGGCCTCGCCTTGCTCGGGATAGAGGCGGCGATAGACATCGACCCAGCCGAGTTCGTCGAACACCCGGGTCAGCCAGGCGCGCTCTTCCGGCAGGAAACCCGAGTTCTTCTGGTTCGACTTCCAGTTCTTCAGGTCGATCTCACGGTGGGCGATGTTCCAGTCGCCACAGAGCACGATTTCCCGCCCTTCCGCGCGCAAGGCCTGCATCTGCGGCAGGAAGACGTCGAGGAAGCGGAACTTCGCCTCCTGGCGCTCGGGCGACGAAGAACCGGAAGGCAAGTAAAGGGAGATGACCGACAGGTTGCCGAAATCGACGCGCAGATAGCGCCCTTCGGCATCGAATTCGCCGCCGTCGAAGCCTTCGATGACGCCGCGCGGCGCCGCCCGCGTCCAGATGCCGACACCGCTGTAACCCTTCTTTTCGGCGCAGTGATAGAAGGCATGCATGCCTTGCGGCGCCAGCATGTCCGGACTCAGATCGGCGGCTTGCGCCTTCAGTTCCTGAAAGCAGACAATATCCGCCTGTTGCGCAGCCAGCCAGGGCTCGACGTTTTTGCTCCACGCGGAGCGGATGCCATTGAGGTTCAGGGAGATGATGCGTAACATTGCGGGACTCTCGGTCGTTTTTCCGACTGATACTGGAGATTTATGGATTTTCGTCAGGAATTCATCGAATTCGCCGTCGCCTGCAAGGTGCTCCGCTTTGGCGAATTCACCACCAAGGCCGGGCGGCAGTCGCCTTATTTCTTCAACGCCGGCCTGTTCAATGACGGCGCGTCGCTCGGGCGGCTCGCCGGATTCTACGCGAAAGCGGCGCAGACCGGCGGCGTCGCCTTCGACATGCTGTTCGGCCCGGCCTACAAAGGCATTCCGCTGGTCGCCGCCATTGCCATCGCGCTCGCTGCGGGCGGCAGCAATTACCCGTTCGCTTTCAACCGCAAGGAAGCCAAGGATCATGGCGAAGGCGGCAGCATCGTCGGCGCGCCGCTGGCCGGGCGCGTGCTGATCGTCGATGACGTGATCTCGGCTGGCACCTCGGTCCGCGAATCGGTGGAACTTATCCGCGCTGCCGGTGCCACACCGGCAGGCGTACTGATCGCTCTCGACCGCCAGGAACGCGGCCAGGGCGAGCTGTCCGCGGTTCAGGAAGTGCAGCGCGACTACGGCATCCCGGTGATCGCAGTCGCGGGCCTGCGCGACTTGATGACCTATCTTGGGAATCATCCGGAGTTCGACGCGCACCGGGCCGCCGTCGCCCTCTACCGTGAACGCTACGGTGTCGATGCCTAAACTTCCCTTTGCCCTCCTGCTGATCGTTCTGAGCGCCCCGAGCTGGGGTGCTGAGGAGTACTACTGCTGCACCGACCCGGGCAACGGTCGCCGTGCCTGCGGTGACACCCTGCCGGCGCAATGTCGGGGACGGGCTTACCGCGTTTTTGACCGGGCCGGCAATCCGATCCGGGAAGTCGCCGCCGCCATGACGCCGGAAGAAAAGGCCGCCGCCGCAATCGCTGCGAAACGTCAGCAGCAACTGGAGGAACAAAGGCTGGAACGACGGCGCATGGACGCCGCCTTGCTCTCCACCTACGCCACGCCGGAAGACATCGACATGGCGCAGAGCAAGGCGGAAGGCGACGTCAACCTGACGATCCGCGATGCCACCGAGAAAATCACCGAGTTGCAGAAGCGACTCAACAAGCTGACCGCCGAGGCCGAATTCTACAAGCGCTCAGCGATGCCATCGGGATTGGCCAGCGACCTGCGCACGGTCAATCATGAGATCCGTCTGCAGCAGGAACTGATCGAGGTCAAACGCAAGGAACTGGCCAAGATCCACGCCAAATACGACGGCGACCGCCAGCGCTACTACGAGCTGACCGGCCGCCGCTCGCTCAGCCGGCCAGTTTCTCCTTCAACAGCGCGTTGACCTGCTGCGGGTTGGCCTTGCCCTTGGCCGCCTTCATCACCTGACCGACCAGGGCGTTGAACGCCTTTTCCTTGCCGGCCCGATATTCGGCGACATTGCCCGGATTGGCGGCGATGACTTCGTCAACCAGCGCGGCGATGGCCCCGCTATCGGTAATCTGGCGCAACCCCTGTTTCTCGATCACCTCGTCGGCGCTCGCGCCCTCGCCATTCCACAATGCCTCGAAAACCTTCTTGGCGATGTTGTTGGAAATGGTGTTGTCGGCGATGCGCTGGATCAGCCCACCCAGTTGCGCCGCACTGACCGGCGACTCGCCGATCTCGCGACCTTCCTTGTTGAGGCGGGCGGCCAGATCGACCATCACCCAGTTGGCGCAAGGCTTGGCGTTGGCCGCACCGGCAATGCCGACGACAGCTTCGAAATAGGCGGCAATCTCCTGGCTGGCAGTCAGCGTCGTCGCGTCGTAGGCGGAGAGGCCGAACAGGGCGATGAAGCGCTGCCGCTTCTGGTTCGGCAGCTCGGGCAATTCGCCACGCACGCGGTCGATCCAGTCAGCCGGAATGAGCAACGGCAGGAGGTCGGGATCGGGGAAGTAGCGGTAGTCGTGCGCGTCTTCCTTGCTGCGCATCATCCGGGTCTCGCCGCTATCCGGGTCGAACAGCACGGTGGCCTGCTGGATGGCGCGACCTTCCTCGATCTCGTTGATCTGCCACTGCACTTCGAAATCGATCGCTTCCTTCAGGAAGCGGAAGGAATTGAGGTTCTTGATCTCGCGCCGGGTACCGTAAGGCGCGCCAGGGCGGCGCACCGAGACGTTGGCGTCGCAGCGGAACGAGCCTTCCTGCATGTTGCCGTCGCAGATGCCGATCCAGCGTAGCAGCGCGTGCAACGCCCGGGCGTAGGCGACGGCCTCGTCGCTTGAGCGCATGTCCGGCTCGGTGACGATTTCGAGCAGCGGCGTACCGGCACGGTTGAGGTCGATGCCGGATTTGCCGTGAAAATCTTCGTGCAGCGACTTGCCGGCATCCTCCTCGAGGTGGGCGCGGGTCAGGTTGACCGTCTTCTCGTAGGCCTTGTCGCCGCTACCGACGGCGACGGTGATCGCCCCGCCCTGCACCACCGGTAGTTCGAACTGGCTGATCTGGTAACCCTTCGGCAAATCCGGGTAGAAGTAGTTCTTGCGCGCAAACACCGATTTCGGTGCGACATGCGCGCCGATCGCCAGACCGAAGCGAATCGCGCATTCGACCGCCTTGCGGTTGAGCACTGGCAGGACGCCGGGCAGCGCCAGGTCGACGGCGCAGGCCTGGGTGTTGGGCGCAGCGCCGAAAGCGGTGGAGGCGCCGGAGAATATCTTGGAAACACTCGAGAGCTGGGCATGGGTCTCGATGCCGATTACGACTTCCCACTGGTTCATGGTTTCATCCGTTCAATGACAACGTCCGGTCTTCGCATCGACGATGACCGGCCACAGGTACTGGAACGCCTGGCCTTCGCAGGCCTGCGGACAACTGTTGAAGGCGATCGTCACCTCCTTGCCCTGCTCCCACATGCGCACCGTGCAATCGTTCTGGGTCTTGTGCCGCAACAGGACCTGCGGCAGCCTGGCATCCTGCTTGAAATCCTGGGCATTGAAGCGACAGGCACCCCGCCCCTTCATGCTGACCTGAACATCGAAGGCCTTGACGTCGGCTTCCTTGACCAGCAGGTTGAGGCGGGTCACGGTGCCGATCGCGTCCTTGTGCGAGCAACGGGAACGCACGTTGAGCGGGCGCGTCGGCTGCGGTTTCAGATTGCGCTTGGCCAGGTACTTCAAGGTCGAATTCTTGAACTCCGGCGACTTTCCTGCGGTCGGCGCGGATTCCGCCGGTGCCGGCGGCGTCGCCTCGGGAGCATGCTCCGGCGGCGTCGCGCAAGCGGCCAGCAAGGCAACCGCCAGGGCGAGAGTGAAGCGCAGCTTCATTCGATGCCTGCCGGACGACGCAGGTGCCAGTCGGTCGCCTGTTGAAAGCGGTGTGCAACGTTGAGCAGACGGGCCTCGCCGAAGTAATTGCCGATCAGTTGCAGACCGACCGGCAGGCCGTCGGCAAAACCGCAGGGAATCGACATGCCGGGCAGGCCGGCAAGGTTGACGGCGACGGTATAGATGTCGGACAGATACATCTGCACCGGGTCGGTCGACTTTTCGCCGAGACGGAAGGCGGTCGACGGGGAAGTCGGCCCGAGGATGACGTCGCAGGATGCGAAGGCGGCCGTGAAATCGTCGGCGATCAGACGACGGATGCGTTGCGCCTGCAGGTAATAGGCGTCGTAGTAACCGTGCGACAGGACGTAGGTACCGATCAGGATGCGCCGCTTTACCTCACCGCCGAAGCCCTGGGCGCGGGTCTTCGCGTACATGTCGTCGAGGCTGCCGTAGTCCGGCGCGCGATAGCCGTAGCGGACGCCGTCGAAGCGGCTCAGGTTGGAGCTTGCCTCGGCCGGCGCGATCACGTAGTAAGCCGGCACCGAGAGGTGGGAATTGGGCAGCGAGACGTCGACGACGGTCGCCCCGAGCCGCTCGTATTCGCGGATCGCTTCTTGCACCGCGGCCATTACGCCGGCATCGCAACCGGCGGCGAAGAACTCCTTGGGCAGGCCGATGCGCAGGCCGGCCAGCGGTTGTTCGAGGTCGCGCGTGTAATCCTCGGCCGGTCGGTCGAGCGACGTCGAATCGCGGGAATCGAAACCGGCCATCGCGTTGAGCAGCAGCGCGCAGTCTTCCGCCGAGCCGGCCATCGGGCCGCCCTGATCGAGCGACGAGGCGTAGGCGATCATGCCGTAGCGCGAGACGACGCCGTAGGTCGGCTTGAGACCGGTCAGGTTGCACAGCGCCGCCGGCTGGCGGATCGAGCCGCCGGTATCGGTGCCGGTGGCTGCCGGCGCCAGTCGTGCAGCGATCGCCGCCGCCGAACCGCCGGACGAACCGCCGGGCACCCGCGCGCGATCCCAGGGATTCTTCACCGGACCGAAATGCGAGCTTTCGTTCGACGAGCCCATCGCGAACTCGTCCATGTTGGTCTTGCCCAGCGAGACCAGGCCAGCCTCGCCATGCATTTTCGCGATCACCGTCGCGTCGTAGGGAGCAACGAAGTTGGCGAGCATCTTCGAACCGCAGGTCGTCGTCCAGCCTTCGGCGCAGAAGATGTCCTTCTGGGCGATCGGGATGCCGGTCAGCGCACCGCCGGTACCCGCCGCCAGGCGCTGGTCGGCAGCCGCCGCCATGGCCAGCGTCTTCTCCCGGTCGACGGTGATGAAGGCGTTGATCTCGGGATTGAGGCGGGCGATGCGGTCGAGGAACAGCGCGCTCAGTTCGACGCTGGAAATTTCCTTCGCCGCCAGTGCTTGCGACAGTTGTTTCAAACTCCGGCTAATCATTCGATCACCTTCGGCACGAGGTAGAGACCGGCTTCGGTTTCCGGGGCGACGGCCTGAAAGGCGGCGCGCCGGTCGGGCTCGCTGACGACGTCATCGCGCAGGCGCTGGCCGAGATCCTGAGCGTGGGCCATCGGCTCGATGCCCCGCGTATCGACCGCCTGCATCTGCTCGATCAGCGCGAAGATGCCGTTGAGGTGGGCTTGCGTGGTCAGCGCTTCGGTTTCGCTGACCTCGATGCGGGCGAGATGGGCAATCCGCAGAACCTGTTCTGTAGTGAGCGACATGGCTTGAAAAAGGCTTTTTGCAGCGCACAAAGCCTTATAAACGAAAGCGTTGTAAGGTATCATAAAAGCTTTATCTACCGCACCCCCCAACGCGGAGCTCAACAGATGTTCGGATTCCTCTCCAAGTATTTTTCCAACGACCTTGCCATCGACCTCGGCACGGCCAATACGCTGATTTACGTGCGTGGCCGCTCGATCGTCCTCGATGAGCCGTCGGTCGTTGCGATCCGCCTCGAAGGCGGCCCCAACGCCAAGAAAACCATCCAGGCCGTCGGCCGCGAAGCCAAGGAAATGCTTGGCAAGGCACCCGGCAGCATCACTGTCATCCGGCCCATGAAGGATGGCGTGATCGCCGACTTCACGGTGACCGAGCAGATGCTCAAGCAGTTCATCAAGAAGGCGCACGATTCCAAGCTGTTCTCGCCCAGCCCGCGCATCATCATCTGCGTGCCGTCGGGCTCGACCCAGGTCGAACGCCGCGCCATCCGCGAATCGGCGCTCGGCGCCGGCGCCAGTCAGGTGTATCTGATCGAGGAGCCGATGGCGGCCGCCATCGGCGCCGGCCTGCCGGTCGCCGAAGCAACCGGCTCGATGGTCGTCGACATCGGCGGCGGCACCACCGAAGTCGGCGTCATCTCGCTCGGCGGCATGGTCTACGCAGGCTCGGTGCGCGTCGGCGGCGACAAGCTCGACGAGGCGATCATCAATTACATCAGCCGCAACTACGGCATGATGATCGGCGAGAACACCGCCGAGAACATCAAGAAGAACATCGGCTCCGCCTTCCCGGGCGCCGAGATCAAGGAAATGGAAGTCTCCGGCATCAACAAGGCCGAAGGCATCCCACGCAAGTTCACGATTTCGTCGAACGAAATCCTCGAAGCGCTGACCGACCCGCTCAACCAGATCATTTCCGCGGTCAAGTCCGCCCTGGAAAAGACGCCGCCCGAACTCGGCGCCGACATCGCCGAAAAGGGCATGGTCCTGACCGGCGGCGGCGCGCTGCTGCGCGACCTTGACCGTCTGCTGATGGAAGAAACCGGTCTGCCGGTGATCGTTGCCGACGAACCCTTGACCTGCGTTGCCCGTGGTTGCGGCATGGCGCTGGAAAAGATGGACAAGCTGGGCAGCATCTTTGCCTCGGACTGACCGGTCAACCACCCGCTTGCAGGACTAAGCGATGGCCGGCTCCGACCACGCACCACCTCCCTTCTTCAAGCGAGGGCCAGCACCGCTGGCCCTTCTGACTTTCTACGTGGCGCTGTCATTGGCGCTGTTTTTTGTCGACCTCCGTTTGCGCAGCCTCGATCTGCTGCGCCAGACCGTCGCTCTGATCACCGATCCGATCCAGCGCGTCGCCCAGATGCCCGGCGGCCTGGTCGACAATGCCGGCGACTATTTGCGCGGACTGGACAAGTTGCTCGAGGAAAACCGTAGCCTGAAGCAGGCCCAGCTACAGACCGCCCCCAATCTGCTGCGCCTGGAGCAACTGGAAAGCGAGAACGACCGCCTACGCAAGCTCCTCGCCGTCAAGGAGCGGGAACCGGCGCGCGGCGAAGTGGCGCGCATCATGTACACGGCACGCGATCCGTTCACCCGCCGCATCGTCATCGACAAGGGCCAGCAATCGGGTATCGTCGCTGGCCAGCCGGCGATCGACGAGGCCGGCGTGGTCGGCCAGGTGACCCGGGTCTTCCCGTTCTCCGCTGAAATCACCCTGATCACCGACAAGGACCAGACGGTACCCGTTCAGGTCGTGCGCAGCGGCCAGCGCTCGGTCGTCTTCGGCCTCGGCAGCGGCGAACTCGAACTGCGCTACATTCCCGCCAACGCCGACATCCGCGAAGGCGACCTGCTCGTCACCTCGGGCCTGGACGGCGTCTACCTGGCCGGCTTCCCGGTGGCCAAGGTGGTCAGCATCGAGCGCGACAACTCCTACGCTTTTGCCCGCATCCGTTGCGCGCCGATCGCCGCCGTCGAGAACTTCGGCGAAGTCCTGGTCCTCGCCCCGCGCGCTTCCCAGCCGCCGCCACCGCCGGATTCGCCGGGCCGCGCCGGCAACAGCGGCACGCCGGGCCAAGCGGAAAAGAAATGATGCAACCGACCTTCTCCTCCTCGCGCATCCTGCTGCCGGTCCGCCCCTGGTTCATCGTCGCCAGCCTGTTCGCCGCACTCCTTGCCAACTTTCTGCCGACCGCCCATTGGCCAGGCATCCCGGATTGGGTCGCGCTGGTCCTCTGTTTCTGGTGTATCCGCGAAACCCGTCGAGTCGGCATGGGCTGGGCCTTCTTCCTCGGCCTGGCGATGGATGTCGCTGATGGCGCGGTCCTCGGCCAGCACTGTTTCGCCTATGTCCTGCTCGCTTATTTCGCCGCCGGCCAATCGCGCCGCATCCTGTGGTTCCCGCTGGCCCAGCAGGCACTGCAGATCTTTCCGCTGCTGCTCGCCTGCCAGGTCATCCAGTTGCTGATGCGCCTGCCGACTGGCGCCGATTTCCCCGGCTGGGGTTACCTGATCGGCCCGCTGAGCGCCACCCTGCTCTGGATTCCCGCCACCTTCCTGTTGCTGCTGCCCCAGTACCAGCCGGTGGAAAGGGACGCCAACCGCCCGCTCTGACCCCCGACCATGAGCGAATTCCATCAGGGAGAACAGGATCCCGACCGTTTCCGCCGCCGGGTTCTGTTCGCCGGCGCCTTCGTCCTGACCTGTTTCGCCCTGCTCTTCGGCCGTTTCTTCTACCTGCAGATCCTGCAGCACGAGTATTACAGCACCCGGGCTGAAAGCAATCGCATCTCGCTGGTCCCGGTGATGCCCAATCGCGGCAACATCGTCGACCGCAACGGCGTCATCCTGGCCCGCAACTACTCCGCTTTCACGCTGGAAATCACCCCTTCGAAAACCCTCGGACTCGAAGAAACCATTGACCGCCTGGGGGAAATCGTCGAAATCCAGCTCAAGGATCGACGCCGTTTCAAGCGCCTGCTCGAGGAATCGAAGAACTTCGAGTCGATCCCGATCCGCACCCGCCTCACCGACGAGGAAGTCGCCCGCTTTGCCGCGCAGCGCTATCGCTTCCCCGGCGTCGAGGTGAAGGCCCGACTGTTCCGCCAGTATCCCGAAAACACCCTGGCCGCCCACGCCATCGGCTACATCAGCCGGATCAATACCAAGGACAAGGAAATGATCGAGACCAGTGGGCACGATGCCAATTACAAGGGCACCGAGCACATCGGCAAGGTCGGCCTGGAAGCCAATTACGAGTTCGAACTGCACGGCACGGCAGGCTACGAACAGGTCGAAGTTGATGCCGGCGGCCGAGCCGTGCGCGTCCTTTCGCAAACCGCGCCGATCCCCGGCAACAACCTGACCCTGACCCTCGATGCCCGTCTGCAGTCGGTCGCCGAACAGGCCTTCGGCGGGCGCCGTGGCGCGCTGACAGCGATCGATCCGAGCAACGGCGCCGTACTCGCCCTTGTCTCCTCACCCGCCTTTGACCCCAACCTGTTCGTCGACGGCATCCGCTACGACGATTGGGACGAACTGAACAACCACCCGGACAAGCCGCTGCTCAACCGGGCGATCTATTCGACCTACCCCCCAGGCTCGACCTTCAAGCCGCTGATGGCCCTGGCCGCGTTATCAACCGGCAAACGCACGCCGAACCAGACGATCGCCGACCCGGGCTATTTCAACTTCGGCAATCGCCGCTTCATGGACGACAAGGTCGGCGGGCACGGCATGGTCGATATGCACAAATCGATCGTCGTTTCCTGCAACACCTACTACTACACCCTGGCCAACGACATGGGGATCGACAACATCGCCCGTTTCATGAGTGAAATCGGCCTCGGACGACGTACCGAGATCGACATTCCCGGCGAAGCGACTGGCATCCTGCCGTCACCGGAATGGAAGCAGAAGCGCTTCAAGAAGCGCGAGCAGCAAAAATGGTACTCCGGCGAAACCATTTCGGTCGGCATCGGCCAGGGTTACAACGCCTATTCGACGCTGCACATGGCGCACGCGCTTGCCAACATCGTCAATTACGGCAAGGTCTTCCGCCCGCACCTGGTGCATAGCATCACCAACCCGACCAGCGGCGAGGTCCGCATCGTCGAACCGCAACCGATCCGCCAGGCGCCCCTGAAACCCGAGCACGTCGAAGTCATCAAGCGCGCCATGGCCGGCGTCGTCCGCGAAGGTACCGGCGCCCGCGCTTTCGCTGGCGCGGCCTACGAATCCGGCGGCAAGACCGGGACTGCCCAGGTCTTCAGCCTGAAAGGCGGGCAGAAATACGTCGCCGGCCAACTTCGCGAGCGCCTGCGCGACCACTCCTGGTACGTCGCCTTCGCGCCGGTGGACAAGCCGAAGATCGTCGTCGCCGTGATGGTCGAAAACGGCGGCTTCGGCGCCCAGTCGGCGGCGCCCATCGCGCGCCAGGTCTTCGACTACTACCTGATCGGCAAACTGCCGGGCGGCCCGGCGCCGGAAGTCGATTCCGGCGAGGAAAACGGCGACGAAGGCGCCGCAACGATCGAGGAATAGCGCAATGAAACTGCTTCGGCGCATCATCCAGAACCTGACGGCGCACCTCGACATGCCACTGTTCCTGATCGTCATGGCACTGATGACGATCGGCCTGGCGACGATCTATTCCGCCACCGCCAGCGACGGTTTCTGGAAGCTGGATCGGCAACTGGTCAATATCGCCGCTTCCACCGCCGTCATGTTCGCCGTCGCCCGCACGCCACCGCAGTCGCTGATGCGCTGGGCGGTACCGCTCTACCTGCTGGGTCTGGTGCTGCTCATTGGCGTCGCGCTGTTCGGCATCGTCGTCAACGGCTCGCGGCGTTGGCTGTCGCTCGGCTTCGTGCGCATCCAGCCATCCGAGATCATGAAGATCGCGATGCCGCTGATGCTCGCCTGGTATTTCCACAAGTACGAATCGATGTTGCGCGCCAAGCACTTCGCCATCGCCAGCGGCATCCTGCTCCTGCCGATCGCCCTCATCCTCAAGCAACCCGACCTCGGCACCTCGCTGCTGATCGGCGCCGCCGGCTTCTTCGTCATCTTCTTCGCCGGCCTGCCCTGGAAGGTGATGTTCGGGCTGGGCGCCGCCGCTGGCGCCGCCATGCCTTTCGCCTGGAACATGCTGCACGACTACCAGCGGCGGCGTGTGCTGACCCTGCTCGACCCGAGTTCCGACCCCCTCGGCGCCGGCTATCACATCATCCAGTCCACGATCGCCATCGGTTCCGGCGGCGGCCTCGGCAAGGGCTGGCTGAAGGGCACCCAGACCCACCTCGAGTTCATTCCGGAAAAGCACACCGACTTCATCTTCGCCGTTTTTTCCGAGGAATGGGGCCTGCTCGGCAACGGCATCCTGCTCTTCCTGTTCACACTGCTGATCGGCCGCGGTCTGATGATCGCCGCCGCCGCACCGACCCTGTTCTCCCGCCTGCTGGCCAGCGCGCTGACCCTGGTCTTCTTCATCTACGCCTTCGTCAACATGGGCATGGTCTCGGGTATCCTGCCAGTCGTCGGCGTACCGCTGCCCTTCATCAGCTACGGCGGCACCGCGCTGATCACACTGATGCTGGGCATCGGCATCCTGATGAGCATTCACACCCACCGCATGCTGGTCAAGAAATGAAAAACATCTGGCGCCTGCTTCTTCCGTGTTTCGTACTTGCCGCCTGCGGCAGCACACCCGAACCCGTGGCCAGGAACGAGCGGCCAACAGCCAGCACCGCGCGACCGACCGGCCAGGCAGCGCCCAACCGACGCTGGGGCGGCGGCTATTACAAGGACGACGGCCCGGGCGACGAAATTCCGGAAAACCTTGAACAGACCCCTGACGCGGTCCCGCGCTGGGAACCGCTGCACAAACCGGCGCTACGCCCCTACGAAGTGTTCGGCACCAGTTATGTGCCGAACACCAGCGTGCGCCCTTACAAGGCGCGCGGCATCGCCAGCTGGTACGGCAAGAAGTTCCACGGACAGAAGACCTCGATCGGCGAACCCTACGACATGTTCGCCATGACCGCCGCCCATCCAACGCTGGCCCTGCCTTCCTACGTGCGCGTCAGCAACGTGCAGAACGGCCGCTCGGTGGTGGTCCGCGTCATCGATCGCGGTCCTTTCCACGCCAGCCGCATCATCGACCTCTCCTACACCGCCGCCTACAAGCTCGGACTGGTTCAGGGCGGCAGCGGTGAAGTCGAAGTCGAGGCGATCATCCCCGGCCAGGAAACCAGCACCACCTATGCTCAGGTGGCGCCGCCAGCCGCTCCCAGTGCCGCACCACCTCCGGCACCGGTCGTCGAAACCGCCCTGCCGTCCGGGGTATACCTGCAGCTTGGCGCTTTCGCCAATGCCGACAACGCCGATAATCTGAAACTGCATCTGGAAAGAGAACTCGACTGGGTCGATGCCCGCATGCACATTCTGCGCGCCAACGGGCTGCACCGCCTGCAGCTCGGCCCTTACGCCTCGCGCACCGAGGCACAGGTGGTCGCCGATCGCTTCCGCAGCAGCCTCGGTTACCAGCCGACTATCGTTACCCGCTGAAGCCGCTTACGCCGCCGCGGGCAAATCGACGGTGGCAACGACGACGTTGCCGCAACCTTCGTACTGCAGGCGGCTGAAACTGGTCATCCGCGCCATGGCAATTCCCCGGCCGTTGGGGTCGAAGACGCGCTCGGGGTCGAAATCGAGGAATTTGCGCCAGTCGAAACCGCGCCCCTGGTCGGCGATACGGAAGGAAATCGCCGACGCTGTCCGCTCGATGCGTACGCTTGCCCGCCGCTCGCGGAATTCGGGCTGAACGAGCCGCTTGCGGATTTCGCCTTCCCAGTCGCCGTCCCATTTGAGCAGCGACTTCTCGCGGTAGGAAATCCCCAGATTGCCATGTTCGACCGCATTGACCATGAGGTCCGACAGACCGGGGGCGACGCGATCGGGCTCCGGGCAGATGCCGGCCAGCACCGGCACCAGACAAGAGATTTCCTCCAGCGTGGAAAAGCCGTATTCGGCGCAGACGAGTAGCTTCTGTGCTTCCTCGATGTGCGCCGCGAGCGTGCGCAGAGAAACGCGGGCGCGACGGTCCTCGAGCGCCGCGCGGACGATCGAGATCAGCGCTTCCGGCGCATAGGGCTTGGTCAGGTAGTAGTAGGCGCCGGCCTCCAGACCCTCGCGCACCTGTTCCGGCGCCGACGCTGCCGTCTGCATGATCACCGGCACATCGGCGAAGCGCCTCTCCGCCTTGACCCGGCGCAGGAACTCGATGCCGTCCATCCCCGGCATCATGCGATCGAGCACGACCAGTGCGAAATCGCTGTCGGGCGCCGCCAGACGCTGCCAGGCGGCGAGCGGGTCGGCGAACAACTCGAGCGCCAACTTCTCCTGCTCGAGAAAATCCTCGATCAGCATCAGGTTGATGGCTTCGTCATCGACGACGAGAACACGATGGTCGGACATGAAGCTGAGTTCCGGGCGAACGTTACGTTGCTCAATCCTAGCACGAGCCTGGCTTTTGATGCGGATCAACGGCAGCCGGATGCGAGCCGCTATACTTCTCTGCTTCACCTGCCTGGAACCCGCCATGCCCCAACTGCCCGACCTCGTCTGTCCGGCCGGCAGCCTGCCGGCCCTCAAGGCCGCCGTCGACAATGGCGCCGATGCCGTCTACCTCGGCTTCAAGAACGATACCAACGCGCGCAATTTCGCCGGCCTCAACTTCGATCCGAAGACCATGGGCGACGGCGTCCGTTATGCCCACGCCAGGGGCCGCGAGGTCTTGCTGGCGATCAACACCTTCCCCCAGGCCGGCCGTGTCGGCGACTGGCACAAGGCGGTCGACGCCGCGGTCGACCTCGGCGTCGACGCGATCATCCTGGCCGATGTCGGGCTACTCGACTACGCCAGCCGGCGCCACCCGCAGCAGCGCCTGCACCTGTCGGTGCAGGGCTCGGCCACCAGCTACGAAGCAATCAACTTCTGCCGCCGCGAGTTCGGCATCCGCCGCGCCGTCCTGCCGCGCGTGCTGACGCTGGCCCAGGTCGAGAACGTCATCCGCAACACCGAGGTGGAAATCGAGGTCTTCGGCTTCGGCAGCCTGTGCGTGATGAACGAGGGCCGCTGCTGGCTGTCGTCCTACGCCTGCGGCGAATCGCCCAATACCGTCGGCGCCTGCTCGCCGGCCAAGTACGTCAAGTGGGACAAGCAACCGGGCGCCATGGAAACCCGCCTCAACGGCATTCTGATCGACCGTTTCGGCGACAGCGAACCGGCCGGCTACCCGACGCTGTGCAAGGGCCGCTTCGACGTGCGCGGCGAAACCTACTACGCGCTGGAAGAACCGACCAGCCTCAACGTCCTGGAAATCCTACCGGAGATCGTCAAGATCGGCGTGCGCGCGATCAAGGTCGAAGGCCGCCAGCGCAGCCCGACCTACGTCACCCAGGTCACCCGCACCCTGCGCGCCGCGCTCGACGCGCTGCGCGACGGCGCCGAACGCTACCACGTCAAGCCGGCCTGGCAGGCCGAACTGGCCAAGGTTTCCGAAGGCAACCAGGCAACGCTGGGCGCCTACAACCGGCCCTGGAGATAAGCATGAAACTGTCGCTCGGCCCCCTGCTCTGGTTCTGGCCCAAGGCAGAAGTCATGGAGTTCTACGCGGCGATGGCGGAGAACCCGGCACTCGACATCATCCACGTCGGCGAAGTCGTCTGCTCGCGCCGCCAGCAGTTGCGCACCGCCGACTGGATTGGCCTGGCTCGCGACCTGACCGATGCCGGCAAGGAAGTCGTCATTTCGGCGCAGGCGCTGCTCGAATCGGAAAGCGACCTCAAGGCGCTGCGCCGTATCGTCGATGAAGCCGGCTGCAAGGTCGAAGCCAACGATCTCGGGGCGATCAATCTGGTCTCCGGTCAGGATTTCGTCGCCGGCCCGCACCTCAACATCTACAACGAAGCCACCCTCGCCACCTTCGCCCGCTACGGCATGAAGCGCTGGGTGCCGCCGCTGGAAGCCTCGCGCGCGCTGATCGAAACGCTGCACGCCAGCCGCCCGGCCGGTGTCGAAACGGAAGTGTTCGCCTTCGGCAAGATTCCGCTCGCCTTCTCCGCACGCTGCTTCACCGCCCGCCATTACGAGCTGAACAAGGACGACTGCCAGTTCAAGTGTCTCGACCATGCCGAAGGACTGACGCTGAAGACCCGCGAAGGCCAGGCCTTCCTGACCATCAACGGGATCCAGACGATGTCGGCGCAGACCTACTGCCTGCTCGGCGAGATGCCGACGCTGCGCGAACTTGGCATCGACATCGTCCGTCTCAGCCCGCAGAAGAACCGGATCGACGAAATCATCGCCGCCTTCGCCGCCGCCCGGAACGGCCAGACGCCCACCGTCGATACGGCGGCGTGGAGCGAATGCGGTCTGGTCGACGGTTACTGGTTCGGCGACGCCGGGATCGCCACGCATCACATCCCGCCACCCGCCCGCACCGGAGCCCCCGCATGAGCCCGCATTTCGTCATTCCCCGTTTCCGGCTGCCGGCGCTGATCGCCGAAATCGGCCACAAGCTGCCGCAGTGGCCGCATTCGCTGGCTCTGGTGACGGCACTCAACGCCGCCCTCAAGCTCAAGCTGCTGCCGGAAAGCGAACTCGGCGCGCTGGAGGACAAGCTGTTCCGGGTCAGCGTCCTCGACACCGGTGGCGTGGCCCACTACACCTTCCGCAACGGCCTGTTCCGGCCGGTCTTCAGCGTGCAACGCGAACCGGACTTGGCCTTCGCCGCCAACCTGTCGGCCTACCTGCAACTGCTGGCACGCCAGGAAGACCCCGACACCCTGTTCTTCAACCGCGAACTCGAAATCACCGGTGACACCGAGCTTGGCCTGATCGTCAAGAACATGCTCGACGCGATCGAGTGGCCAACCCTGCCACGCCTGCCGCTACCCGGAAACTGAGCGGCCCGCGCGCGGCGGGCCGGGTGACCGGGGAAGCTCGGCTCAGTTGGCTGCCTGGCCCTCGGCAATGAAGATTTCAACCCGCCGGTTCTTCGCCCGGCCTTCCGCCGTCGCGTTGTCGGCCAGCGGCTCACGCGCTCCGCGCCCATCGACTGCGATCCGCGACGCCGCCACACCGCGCGGTACCAGATAGTCGCGCACCGCCTCCGCCCGCTTCACCGACAAGGGATTGTTGACCTTGTCCGAGCCGGAACTGTCGGTATGGCCGACGATCGTCACCCGCGTCACCGCGTGTTCGGCAAGGCCGGCAGCCAGCTTGTCGAGCACCGGCCGCAACGATGGCCGGATCGCGTAGCTGCCGGAATCGAAGGAAACATCGCTGGGAATCTCGAGCTTGAGGCGATTATCGGCCGTCTGCGTCACTTCGACGCCGGTGCCCTGTGTCGCCTGCTCCATCGCCGCCTTCTGCTCCTGCATGCGCTTCGACCACAGGTAACCACCCCCGGCACCGATCGCCGCGCCGGCGGCGGCGCCGATCACCGCGCCCTTGCCGCGGTCAGACCTGCTGGACGTGGCGGCGCCGAGTACGGCACCGGCAACGGCGCCAATCGCCGCACCGGTTCCGGTATGGCGTTGCGTTTCATCCATGTTGGCACAACCTGTGAATGCCAGACTGACGGCACACAGGGCAATCATCGTTCGTTTCATCGTTTTACCTCCTGTCGCCGGTCCTGTCCGGCTTTTGCAGACTAGCACGGCCACCGATCCGGGCTGTTAGCAGTTGTAACAGCCAGCAAAAAGGGAGGCTTGCGCCTCCCTCGTTGATTGCCGCAGGACGGAAAGGTTCAGTCCTGCTTCTGCGCGTCGAGACGGAACTTGACGTAGCTGCCCGGAGCCTCTTCCAGCGCCTTGAGCGCTCCGGCCGCCGGATCGCGGGCCGGCACCTTGGCCGAACCGCCGGGTAGTGCGGTCACCCATTCCTGCCAGTGGGTCCACCACGAACCGGCGTGCTGCGTCGCGCCGGCCAGGAAATCCTCCGGGCTTTCCGGCAGGTTGCCGTCGGTCGCGTCGTTGGTCCAGTAGCCGTACTTGTTGGCTGCAGGCGGATTGACGATGCCGGCAATGTGACCGGAACCGCCGAGGACGAACTTGGTCTTGCCGGTCGGCAGACGGGCGCCTATGTAGGTGCTCTTCCACGGCGCGATGTGGTCTTCGATGGTCGAGATGAAGTAGCACGGGGTCTTGACCTTGCGGATGTCGATCTTGACGCCGCCCAGTTCGATGCCGCCGGGGTCCTTGAGCTTGTTCTCGAGGTACATGTTGCGCAGGTAGAAGCTGTGCATCGCCGCCGGCATGCGCGTCGAGTCCGAGTTCCAGTAGAGCAGGTCGAAGGGGAAGGGGTCCTTGCCCATCAGGTAGTTGTTGACCACGAAGGACCAGATCAGGTCGTTGGCACGCAGCATGTTGAAGGTGCCGGCCATTTCCGAACCTTCGAGGAAGCCGCGCTTCTCCATCTTCTTCTCGAGACCTTCGATCGTCCCTTCGTCGAGGAAGACCGAGAGTTCGCCCGGCTCGGAAAAATCGAGCATGGTGGTGAAGAAGGTCGCCGAATTGACGCGCTTGTCCTTCTTCGCCGCCATGTAGGCGAGCGTGGACATGGTCAGCGTGCCGCCGATGCAGTAAGCGGCCAGGTTAACGGAGTCCTCGCCGGTCTGCGCGCAGACCTGGGTGATCGCTTCCAGCGTACCGTTCAGCATGTAATCTTCGAAGCCGACCTGGGCCATCTTCTCGTCTGGATTGACCCAGGAGATGATGAAGGTGGTGTGACCCTGATCGGTCGCCCATTTGACGAAGGAATTCTTCTCGCGCAGATCGAGGATGTAGTACTTGTTGATCCACGGCGGCACGATCAGGAAGGGCTTCTTGTACTGCTCGGTGGTGCCCGGGTTGTACTGGATCAGCTGGAAGAGTTCGTTCTGGTAGACCACCTTGCCCGGCGTCGTCGCGACGTTCCGGCCCATCTCGAAGGCGGCGGTGTCGGTCATCCGGATGCGCAACTGACCGTCCTCGTTCATGTCGTGCAGCAGGTTGTTCAGACCCCTGATCAGGTTCTGGCCGTGGCTCTTGACCGTTTCGCGGAAGACTTCCGGGTTGGTCAGGGCGAAATTGGACGGCGACAGCGCGTCGATGTACTGGCGGGTGAAGAAGTTCACCTTCTGCTGCGTCGCTTCGTCCAGGCCGTCGGTGCAGCAGACCGTCTCATGGATGTGGCGGGCGGCGATCAAATAGGACTGCTTGACGAAATCGAACAGGAAATGCTGTTCCCAGTCCTCGTCCTTGAAGCGCTTGTCGCCCTTCTGCGGCACTGCAACCGGTGCGGCGCCCGGCATGCCGAGCATCTTCATCATCGATCCCTGCCACAGCGAGAAGTAATCCCACATCATGTTCATCTGGGTCTGCGCCAGCTTGTAGGGATTGGCCATCAGGCGAGCCGACAGGTCCATGAAGGCGCGGGCGACACCCATTTCGTCGGACGGTGCCTCGACCCCGTCCTTGGCCTTCTTTTCCATGTACTGGGTGATGATGCGCGAGGCGCGCTGGGCGACTTCGGCATAGGTCTTGGCCATTTCGGCCGGGTTGGGCAGGTTGAGGCCCTGTTCTTCGGTTTGCTGCGGCATTTGAAACTCCCTCTGTCAGTGCGCGGCGGATTGTATTGACAACCGCGAATAGCGAATCACGCCGTCGTCGCCGATTTCCCTCGACAATCGTCCGGCCTGTTCCAGATAGTTCAGATGGGCAATCGCTTCACCCATCGCGAACATGGTTTGGTGTGTATCGAGCGCCCGACCAAACAACACGTCAAGCAACCCGGCTGCGCTCTGCGGCGCTTGTTCACAGCTATTCTCCAGCGCATGCAATCGTTCTTCGTGGTGCGCATGCAAGGCACCCACACGCGCCTGCACCCCGGTGAAGGGCAGACCGTGCGATGGCAGGACCAATGTCTGCGGCGGAATTTCCTCGGCCATCACGGTCAGCGATTCGAGATACCAGCGCAGGGCATCGGCATCCGGCGTCGCGGCAAAAACGCTGATGTTGGTCGAGATTTTCGGCAGCAGCATGTCGCCTGAAATTAACACGCCCAGTTTGGCACAGTAAAGCGCCAGATGTTCCGGCGAATGACCATAGCCGATGAGAATTTTCCAGGCCTGTCCGTCGATCGTTACTGGCTCGCCCGCCTTCAAGCGCTGATAGTGCGCCGGCAATCCCGGCACTGCCCGCCGGTAGCCCGAGCCACGGCTGGCGAACTTGTCCAGGCGGTCAGCGTCCAGGCCATGCCGCCGGAACTGTTCGACCATGTACTGGGCGCCATGGCCGCCGACCTCGTTCCACACCGCGTGCGCGGTCAGGAACTCGGCGCTGGTCATCGCCAGCGGCGCGCCGGTCTGTTCCATCAACCAGGTCGCCAGACCGAGGTGATCGGGATGGAAGTGGGTGACGATCAAGCGCTTCACCGGACCATCAAGGCGATCGAGGATGCTGCGCCAGGTGGCGCGCACGCCGTCGTCGGGAAAGCCGGTATCAACGATGGTCCAGCCCTCGCCGTCGCGCAACAGCCAGAGGTTGATATGGTCGAGCTGGAAAGGCAGCGGCATGCGCAGCCAGAAAATGCCGGGCGCGACTTCACGCTGCTCACCGGCAGCGGGAATCTCTGTAAAGGGATAATGCAGGGACATGGTTTTCCGTTTTCGTTTTTCGAGCAAGTTACCATACGGTAGCGGATTGAAAAAAGCCCCGCCATCTGCTTAACTTCGCCGCAACCAAGGAGTCATGATGAGCCAGCCGGCCACCTTCAGCATTTCCGACCTCGCGCGCGAGTTCGCGATCACCCCGCGCACCATCCGTTTCTGGGAAGACCAGGGCATCCTGGCGCCGCAGCGCGAGGGCCAGAAGCGCATCTTCACCCGCCGCGACCGCGCCCGCCTGAAGATGGCGCTGCGCGGCAAGCGCCTCGGCTTGAGTCTGGCCGAGATCAAGGACCTGATCGGCATGTACAACTCGACCGAGGACGAAACGCCGCAACTGCTCGAATGCCTGCGCATCATCGAGAAGCGCCGCGCCGCACTGGAACAGCAGCGCGAAGACATCGAGGCGGTGCTCGCCGAGATTGGCCAGTTCGAGCAGCAGTGCCAGCAGGAAGTGGCGCGCCGGAAAAATGCGTGATTTTTTTTGCCGGTTAGTTTACGTTTACGTCAACGTAAATTAATTCAATACCCTGACCGCCATGGCCCCCCCGACCGATCCCGGATTCGCTGCCCGCGTTCTCGCCAGTTTCGCGCGCCAAAGCGCCATGCACCTGATCCGCGCGACGATGCCGGTCGTCGATTACGGCTGCACCGAAATCCACGTTCCGCACTGGGACGGCATCGAGCAGCAGCACGGTTTCGTCCATGGCGGCGTCGTCGGCATGATCGCCGACTCGGCCGCCGGCTACGCGGCGATGACCACGGTGCCGGCCAGCGCCTCGGTGCTCACCGTCGAATACAAGATGAACCTGCTCGCCCCGGCCGACGGCGACAAGCTGATCGCCCGCGGCAAGCTAGTACGCGCCGGGCGCACGCTGATCGTCACCCAGGCCGAGGTGTTCGCCGTCAGGGACGGCAGGGAAAACCTGTGCGCCTTGATGCAGCAGACGATCATGGCGATGCACGGCAAATCGGATAGCAAGACAAGCAACAACAAACCGGAGACAAACCAATGAACATTCCCAGCCTCGACTTCGCCCTCGGCGAAGACATCAACCTGCTGCGCGACGCGGTGAAAGCCTTCGCCGACGCCGAGATCGCGCCGCGCGCCGCCGAGATCGACCGAGCCAACGAATTCCCCGCCGACCTGTGGCAGAAATTCGGCGACATGGGCCTGCTCGGCATGACCGCCGGCGAAGAATACGGCGGCACCAACCTCGGTTATCTCGCGCATATCGTCGCCCTTGAGGAAATCTCGCGCGCCTCCGCCTCGGTCGGCCTCTCCTACGGCGCCCACTCGAACCTGTGCGTGAACCAGATCCGTCGCAACGGCAGCGAAGCGCAGAAGCAGAAATACCTGCCCAAGCTGATTTCCGGCGAGCACGTCGGCGCGCTGGCGATGTCCGAGCCGAACGCCGGCTCCGACGTCGTCTCGATGAAGCTGCGCGCCGACAAGAAGGGCGACCGCTACGTGCTCAATGGCGCCAAGATGTGGATCACCAACGGCGGCGACGCCGATACCCTGGTCGTCTATGCCAAGACCGATCCGGAGGCCGGCGCCAAGGGCATGACCGCCTTCATCGTCGAGAAAGGCATGCCGGGCTTTTCCCACGGCACCCACCTCGACAAGCTCGGCATGCGCGGTTCCAACACCTTCCCGTTGTTCTTCGACGACTGCGAGGTACCGGAGGAGAACGTGCTGGGCGGCGTCGGCAACGGCACCCGGGTGCTGATGTCCGGCCTCGACTACGAGCGCGCCGTGCTCTGCGGCGGCCCGCTCGGCATCATGGCCGCCTGCATGGACGTCGTCGTCCCCTACCTGCACGAACGCAAGCAGTTCGGCCAGGCGATCGGCGAGTTCCAGCTGATGCAGGGCAAGGTCGCCGACATGTACTCGACCTGGCAGGCCACCCGCGCCTATGTCTATGCCGTCGGCCGCGCCTGCGACAGCAGCGACCACAGCCGGACGCTGCGCAAGGACGCTGCCGGCGCCATCCTCTACTCCGCCGAAAAGGCAACCTGGATGGCCGGCGAGGCGATCCAGACACTGGGCGGCGTCGGCTACACCAACGAATACCCGACCGGCCGCCTCTGGCGCGACGCCAAGCTCTACGAGATCGGCGCCGGGACTTCGGAGATCCGTCGCATGCTGATCGGCCGGGAGCTGTTCAACGAAACGACCTGACAGATGGCTGGAGACTTCCTGAATTCATAATTATCGGCACGATAGAATGTGCGCCTGACCGCAGCCTCGGGCTGGGTAAACGCACATCGCGGCGCGTCTTCGCAGCGCCGCCCTATCAGGAGCCACACCGCATGAAACTGAACCTACGCACCATGACCGCCGCCGACGCCAACGAAATCGAGCGCGTCCGCCAATTCTTCCGCAACTACGCGGGCTGGCTGGGCGTCGACCTGTCGTTCCAGAATTTCGACCAAGAAATGGCCTCGTTGCCCGGTGCCTACGCACCGCCGCACGGCCGGCTGTTCTTCGCCGAATACGACGGTCAGGGCGCCGGTTGCGTCGGCATCCGGCCGCTCGCCGATGCGACGGGGGTCTGCGAAATGAAGCGCCTCTACGTCGAGCCGAACTTCCGTGGTCTCGGCATCGGCCGCCGACTGGCACTGGCCGCGATCAAGGCGGCCAAGGAACTCGGCTACCGCAAGCTGCTGATCGATACCCTGCCCAGCATGCGCATGGCGGTCAGGCTCTACCGCGAACTGGGTTTCACTGAGGCGCCGAGCTACTACCACACGCCGATCGAAGGCACGATCTTTCTCGCCCTCGACCTCGACAACTGGTCGGAAGAGGAAATCCGCAGCGAAAACCTCTGCCACCTGTTCGACTTCAACCGCGCCTGGGCGCGCCAGATGCAGGAAGTCGACCCGCAGTATTTCGACAAGCTGTCGACGCTGCAGGCGCCCGAATTCATGTGGATCGGCTGCTCCGACTCGCGGGTGCCGGCCAACCAGATCGTCGGCCTGCTGCCGGGCGAGGTATTCGTCCATCGCAACATCGCCAACATCGTCGTCCACACCGACCTCAATTGCCAGTCCGTGCTGCAGTACGCAGTCGATGTGCTCAAGGTCAAGCACATCATGGTCGTCGGCCACTACGGCTGCGGCGGCGTCCGGGCGGCGATGAACAAGGATCGCAACGGACTGGTCGATGTCTGGCTGCGCCACGTCCAGGACGTGCACGCCAAGCACGCGAACCACCTCGAAACCCTGCCCGAAACCCAGCGTTATGACCGCCTGTGCGAACTCAACGTGCTCGAACAGGTGACCAACGTCTGCCAGACCTACGTCGTCCAGGATGCCTGGAAGCGCGGCCAGAAACTGACCATCCATGGCTGGATCTACGGTCTCAAGGATGGTCTGATGCACGACCTCGGTTTCACCGTCGACTGCCTGGACGACCTGCCGACCCGCTACGACGCCGCGCTCAAGGCGCTGGTGGACTGACCCCCATTCCCATAACAATCCGCAAGGAGAACACAGCATGAACGAACCGATTGTCATCGTATCCGCCGCCCGCACCGCGATGGGCAGTTTCCAGGGAGGCTTCTCCGGCCTCACCGCCGCCAACCTCGGCGCCGAGGCGATCAAGGCCGCCGTCGCCCGCGCCGGCATCGACGCCAACCTGGTGGAAGAAGTCCTCATGGGCTGCGTCCTGCAAGCCGGCCAGGGCCAGGCCCCGGCCCGCCAGGCCGCGCTGCAGGCCGGTCTGCCGCTGTCGGCCGGCTGCGCCACCATCCACAAGGTCTGCGGTTCGGCGATGAAGGCCACCATGCTCGGTCACGACGGCCTGCTCGCCGGTTCCTGCAACATCGCCGTCGTCGGCGGCATGGAGTCGATGACCAACGCCCCCT
This sequence comes from Azonexus caeni, assembly GCF_048146105.1. NCBI lineage: Bacteria > Pseudomonadati > Pseudomonadota > Betaproteobacteria > Rhodocyclales > Azonexaceae > Azonexus > Azonexus caeni. The sequence goes on along the minus strand of NZ_JBKJAD010000027.1, from coordinate 6,883 downwards.
ACTTGCTGCCCAAGGCACGCGGCGGCTATCGCCTCGGCCACGGCCAGTTGCTCGACCACATGTTCCTCGACGGCCTCGAAGATTCCTACGGCAAGGAAACCCGCGGCCGCCTGATGGGCACCTTCGCCGAAGAGTGTGCGGCCACTTACGGCTTCACCCGCGAAGCCCAGGACGCCTATGCGATGCAATCGACGACCCGCGCCATCGCCGCCAGCAACAACGGTTCCTTTGACTGGGAAATCACCCCGGTCACCGTCGCCGGCCGCAAGGGCGATGTCGTCGTCGACAAGGACGAAGGCCCGTTCGCGGTCAATGTGGACAAGATCCCGACCCTCAAGCCGGCCTTCAAGAAGGACGGCACGGTCACCGCCGCCAACTCCTCGTCGATCTCCGACGGCGCCGCCGCCATGGTCCTGATGCGCGCCTCGCAAGCAGAAAAGCTCGGCCTCACGCCGCTTGCCCGTATCGTCGCCCACACCACCCACGCGCACGCTCCGGCACTGTTCCCCACCGCACCGGTCGGCGCCATGCAGAAGTTGTTCGCCAAGACCGGGTGGACCGCGGAAAGCGTCGATCTCTACGAAATCAACGAAGCTTTCGCCGTTGTCACGATGGCTGCGCTGCACGATCTCAAGCTCGACGCCGCCAAGGTCAACGTGCATGGCGGCGCCTGCGCGCTCGGCCATCCGATCGGCGCTTCCGGTGCCCGCATCGTCGTCACCCTGCTTGGCGCATTGAAGAAACAGGGGCTCAAGCGCGGCGTCGCCTCGCTGTGCATCGGCGGCGGCGAAGCGACCGCCCTCGCCGTGGAAATGCTCTAAGTGCCGCAAGCGGCCCGGACCCTGACCTACGTCAAGCTGGTGGCGGCGATGGCGATGTGGGGCGGCACCTGGATTGCCGGGCGAGTGATCGCCCAGGAACTCAGTGCCCCGCTCGCCGTCGCCGCGCTGCGCTTCGTCGTCGCCGGCCTGGTGGTCGGCGGCGTCATGCTCGTCTCCGGCGGCGGCATCGCGCTGCCCAAGGACCGGCAGGAATGGGGACTGGTCTGGGCCCTCGGTTTCTTTGGCATCTTCCTTTACGGCCTGTGCTTCTTTTTCGGGCTGCAGCACATTCCGGCCGGGCGCGGCGCCCTCGTTGTCGCGCTCAACCCGGTGGTCATCGTGCTGCTCGCCTGGGCCATCGGCAAGGAAGGCATGAACCGGCGCAAGGCGCTGGGCAGCGCAATCGCGCTCGCCGGCTGCCTGACGGTGATCGGCAACGGCGACCCGCTGGCCCTGCTTCAAGGCACGGTCGGCATCGGCGAGTGGCTGATCGTCGGCTGCGTGCTGAGCTGGGCGGCCTACACCTTCATCGGCTGGCGGGCGACCGGCCATTTCTCGGCGCTGGCGACCACGCTCTACGCGAGCTTCAGCGGCGCCTTCCTGCTCGGCCTGGCCGCCCTGGTCCAGGGCGACGTCGATCTGGCCGGCTGGTCGTGGCGGGTGTGGAGCAGCATGTTCTTCCTCGCCGTCTTCGGCACCGCCATCGCCTACACCTGGTTCACCGCCGCCGTGCAGCAACTCGGCGCCGGCCACGCCTCGGTCTTCATCAACCTGGTACCGGTCTTCGCTGTGCTGCAAGCGGCCGTCCTGCTCGACGAGCGGCTCGGCCTGCCGGTACTTTTTGGCGGCCTGCTGGTGATTGCCGGCGTCTGGCTGACCACCGTACAAAAAACAACTCTGGAGAAAACAGCATGATTCTGACGCAAGAACAGGAAATGATCCGCGACACCATGCGCGCCTTCGCGCAGGAACGCCTCGCCCCCTTCGCCGCCGAATGGGACAAGAACCATACCTTCCCGGCCGACGCCCTGAAGGAACTCGGCGAACTCGGCGCCATGGGCATGGTCGTGCCCGAAGAGTGGGACGGTGCCGGCATGGACTACATGTCGCTGGTGCTGACGCTGGAAGAAATCGCCGCCGGCGACGGCGCCACCTCGACCATCGTCTCGGTGCAGAACTCGCTGGCTTGCGGCATCACGATGAAGTACGGCAGCGACGCGCAAAAGGAAGAATGGTTGAAGCCGCTGGCCCGCGGCGAGAAGTGGGGCTGCTTCTGCCTGACCGAACCGCACACCGGGTCGGACGCCGCCGCGATCACCACGCGCGCCGACAAGGATGGCGACTTCTTCGTGCTCAACGGCGTCAAGCAGTTCATCACCACCGGCAAGCACGCCCACATGGCCATCGTCTTCGCGGTGACCGACAAGGCCGCCGGCAAGAAGGGCATTTCCTGCTTCCTGATCCCGACCAGCACGCCCGGCTTCGTCGTCGGCCGCACCGAGGACAAGATGGGTCAGCACGCCTCGGACACCGTGCAGATCATCCTGGAAAACTGCCGCGTGCCGGCTTCCGCGCTGCTCGGCAAGGAAGGCGAAGGCTACAAGATCGCCCTCTCCAACCTCGAAGCCGGCCGCATCGGCATCGCCGCCCAGAGCATCGGCATGGCGCGCGCCGCGTTCGAAGCTGCCGTGCGCTACGCCAAGGAGCGCGTCACCTTTGGCGTGCCGATCATCGAGCACCAGGCGGTCAACTTCAAGCTGGCCGACATGAACACCCTGCTCGACGCCGCCCGCCTGATGGTCTGGCGCGCCGCCCAGCTCAAGGACGCCGGCAAGCCCTGCCTGAAGGAAGCCTCGATGGCCAAGATGTTCGCTTCCGAAGCCGCCGAGAAGATCGCTTCCGACGCCATCCAGATCCACGGCGGCGTTGGCTACACCAGCGATTTTCCGGTTGAACGCATCTACCGCGACGTGCGCATCTGCCAGATCTACGAAGGCGCCAACGACATCCAGCGGCTGGTGATCGGCCGTTCGATCGCCGCCGAGTAAGCCAAACTGCGGTCGACCGGACAGAGAATTCCGGCGACCGCGCCCAACCCCAAGGAGACAAAGATGAGCGAAACCAACGACAAGAACACTATCGATTTCTGGTTCGATTTTTCCAGCCCCTACGGCTACCTGATGGCCGAGAAGATCGACGACGTCGCCGCCCGCTTCGGGCGCAAAGTGCGCTGGCACCCGATCCTGCTCGGCGTCATCTTCCAGGCCACCGGCTCGCGTCCGCCGGCCGACGGCGTCAGCAACAAGGGCCGTTACATGCTGCACGACTTCGCCCGCTCGGCGCGCTTCCTCGGCGTTCCCTACAACCCGCCCAGCCGCTTTCCGCTGCCGACGCAGAACGCCGCCCGTGCCTACTACTGGCTGCACGGCCAGGATTGCGGCCTGGCCCGGCGCTTTGCCCACGCCGTCTATCGCGCCTTCTTCGTCGACGACCTCGACATCTCCGCGCCCGACACCGTTCTCGACATCGCCGCCGGCCTCGGCATCGACCGGGAAACGCTTGCCGCCGCGCTGCAGGCCCCGGAAATCAAGGCCCGCCTCAAGGACGAGTGCGAGCAGGCGCTGGCCATCGGCGTCTTCGGCTCGCCGCACGTGATCATCGACGGCGAAGCCTTCTTCGGCGCCGACCGCCTGCCGCAGATCGAGCGCTGGCTGGAAAGCGGCGGCTTCTGAGATGCCATTGCGTCTGGTCATCTACGCCTGCTTGCTGGCTTTTGCCGGTTGGTCGCTGGCCATCGAGCCGGGCCAGGTGCAGCGCCGCGACCTGACGCTGAGCACAGCCAAGCTCAAGCAGCCCTTGACCATCGCCATGGCCAGCGACCTCCACGTCGGCGCCCCGCATGTCGGGCGCGCCGCCCTGCGTCGACTGGTCGAGCGCATCAACGAGGCAAACCCAGACCTGATCCTGCTGCCGGGCGATTTCATGATCCAGGGCGTCCTCGGCGGAACCCAGGTCGCCCCAGAAGATCTCGCCGCCGACCTGGCCGGCCTGCATGCCAGGCTCGGCGTTTTCGCAACGCTCGGCAACCACGACTGGCATTTCGATGGACCGCGCGTGCGGCGGGCGCTGGAGCAAGTCGGTATCCGCGTGCTGGAAAACGAAGCGCTCGAGCTGCCCGAAAGCGGACTCTGGCTGGCCGGCATCGGCGACGACATGACCGGCCATGCCGAACCGGCAGCCGCCTTTGCCGCCGTGCCGGAAGGCGCCGGCGTCATCGCCATGCTGCACGACCCGGCCAACGCACCAGATCTGCCGGCCTCGACCCGCGTCGCCCTGGCCGGCCACACACACGGCGGACAAATCCGCCTGCCTTTCGTCGGCGCACTGATCGTCCCCGGTCGCTCCGCCCGGGAAGACGCTTACGGCTGGATTCCCGGAAGCTCCGTGCCGACCTGGGTGAGTTCGGGCGTCGGCACCAGCATTCTGCCCATCCGTTTCAACTGCCCACCGGAATTCGTCGTCCTGCGGCTCGCCAACAAGGAAACCTCATGAAAAGCCTCTGCGTCTTCTGCGGCGCCAACGCCGGCAACAAACCCGTCTATCGCGCCGCGGCCGAAAACCTGGGCCGCCTGCTCGCCGGCCGCGGCATCCAACTCATCTACGGCGGCGGCAACGTCGGTCTCATGGGTGCCGTTGCCGATACCTGTCTCGACGCCGGCGGCACGGTCATCGGCGTCATCCCGCAAGCCTTGATGGGCAAGGAAGTCGAAGGTCGCCCGGTGGACCACCGGACACTGACCCGGCTCGAAGTCGTCGATTCGATGCACACCCGCAAGGCGCGGATGGCCGAGCTGGCCGAAGGCTTCATCGCCATGCCCGGCGGCTTCGGCACCTTCGAGGAATACTGCGAAACCCTGACCTGGGCGCAACTCGGATTCCATGTGAAACCGATCGGCCTGCTCAACGTCGCCGGCTTCTACGACCCGCTGCTGGCGATGTTCGACCATGCCGCGGCAGAAGGCTTCCTGCGCGAACAGAACCGGGCGATGGCGCTCAGCGACAGCGACCCCGAAGCGCTGCTCGCGGCAATGGCAGCCTTCCGCCCCGAACCGGTCAGCAAATGGCTCAAGGAAGAAAGGCAGTTGTAGCGCCTTTTCCGTTTTTCATTTTCAGGCAACGCACCAATACAAGAAGCGAGGAGACATGAGCATCCTGAAATCCCAACTGAACCCGCGTTCGGCCGACTTCCAGGCCAACGCGACGACCATGCGGGCGGTCGTCGCCGACCTCCGTGAGAAAGTCGAGAAGATCGCCCTCGGCGGCCCGGAAGCGGCGCGCCAGAAGCACCTGGCGCGCGGCAAGCTGCTGCCGCGCGAACGGGTCAGTGCCCTGCTCGATCCCGGCACGCCCTTCCTCGAAATCGGCCAGTTCGCCGCCTACGGGATGTACGACGGCGACGTGCCGGCAGCGTCGGTAATCGCCGGCATCGGCCGCGTCGAAGGCGTCGAATGCATGATCGTCGCCAACGACGCGACAGTGAAGGGCGGCACCTACTACCCGCTGACCGTCAAGAAACACCTGCGCGCCCAGGAAATCGCCCTGGAAAACCGCCTGCCCTGCATCTACCTGGTCGATTCCGGCGGCGCCTTTCTGCCCATGCAGGACGAGGTCTTCCCGGACAAGGAACACTTCGGGCGCATCTTCTTCAACCAGGCCAACCTGTCGGCCGCCGGCATCCCGCAGATCGCCGCCGTCATGGGTTCGTGCACCGCCGGCGGCGCCTATGTGCCGGCGATGTGCGACGAGTCGATCATCGTCCGCGACCAGGGCACCATCTTTCTCGGCGGCCCGCCGCTGGTCAAGGCGGCGACCGGCGAGGTCGTCACCGCCGAAGACCTCGGCGGCGCCGACGTGCATACCCGCATCTCCGGCGTTGCCGACCATCTGGCCGAAAACGATGCCCATGCGCTGGCCATCGCCCGGCGCATCGTGCGCGACCTGAACTGGAAAAAGACGCCGCCGGTCACCCTGACCGCCCCGAGCGCGCCGCTGTTCAGCCCGGAAGAGTTATACGGCGTCATCCCGACCGACACCAAGAAGCCCTTCGACGTGCGCGAGATCATCGCCCGCATCGTCGATGGTTCCGACTTCGACGAGTTCAAGGCGCGCTACGGCACGACGCTGGTCTGCGGCTTCGCCCGCATCTACGGCTACCCGGTGGGGATCGTCGCCAACAACGGCATTTTGTTTTCCGAATCGGCGCTCAAGGGCGCGCATTTCATCGAACTCTGCGCCCAGCGCGGCATCCCGCTCGTCTTCCTGCAGAACATCACCGGCTTCATGGTCGGCCGCAAGTACGAAAACGGCGGCATCGCGCGCGACGGCGCCAAGATGGTCACCGCCGTCGCCACCGCCAAGGTACCGAAATTCACCGTCGTCATCGGCGGCTCGTTCGGCGCCGGCAACTACGGCATGTGCGGCCGTGCCTACTCGCCCCGCTTCCTGTGGATGTGGCCGAACGCGCGCATCTCGGTGATGGGCGGCGAACAGGCGGCCGGTGTGCTGGCCACCGTCAAGCGCGACGGCATCGAGGCCAAGGGCGGCAGCTGGTCGGCGGAGGAAGAAGCCGCCTTCAAGGCGCCAATCCGCGAGCAGTACGAGACGCAGGGCCATCCCTACTACGCTTCGGCGCGGCTGTGGGACGACGGCATCATCGACCCGGCGGATACGCGGCGCGTGCTGGGACTGGGGCTGTCGGCGGCGATGAATGCGCCAGCGGAAGCGACGAAGTTCGGGATTTTCCGGATGTGATGGGGATGGGAGGTTCTGATCCTCTGACTTTCGCGTCTGACGGGCGGGCGTTCGTGTTTTCTGAACCGCTGGGTTCCGCTGTTGAGGGAGCGGCTTTGGCTTCTGAAGCGCTGTTTTCCGCCGCTGACCGGCGGGCGTACTTTCTTTTTTGTGGAAAAAAGAAAGTAGCCAAAGAAAAAGCCACCCCCAGGTCGGCGCCGGGCTGCGCCCGGTCCCTTGCGCTACTCGGCGCGCCGGGCGGCTGCGGAACT